>CASGVX010000284.1 GCA_949346185.1 uncultured Lachnospiraceae bacterium | reverse complement strand
TGACGATGGAGGAAGTGGTGGAGTGCCTGTACAATCAGGAGTGCCAGGGGAGGGTGCTCATAGATGAGGAACTGAAAAAATCCATTGATGCATACTATGCGGAATATGGCGTGAAATGAGACGGTTTATTGCCATAGAACAGAAAATAGGCTGATGCCGAGAAAGCGGAAGGAAGGGAAGCGTAGGTTAGCGAACGATGTTCGCTTTGCAAATATAGCGTCTGTGGCCTGAATGCTTCGGACGATGGAAAGGCAGGGATTTTTATGGAGAAAGTATATAAGGCGATGAAGTCCGTTGGCTCATTTAATATTGTTATGGGGATTTTAATGATTGTGTCAGGGATTGGCTTTGGCGTGGCGGTGATAACCAAAGGTGCCAATCTGCTGAAGCGCAGGTCGGATTTAACATTCTAGTGGAATTCTACGGGTTAGAGAATTATTTTTCCTTTGCATGTCTGGCGGGAGCCTGTCCCTCCACCTGCTGTGCCGGATGGAGCATACAGGTGGAGGAGCAGGACTATCATCGCTTCTGTCAGTTAGAGCGGCAAGAATTGCGGGAGGATATTTTGCGGCATATCCAGAAGCGGGATGGAAAATATTTTTTCCAGAACCGGGCAGACGGTAGCTGTGCCATGCTGGACGAGGATGGCTTGTGCAGGATTCAGAGAAACAGTTCCGAGGAAGTCCTGTGCAATACCTGTAGGAAATATCCCCGGCTGTTCCGCATGAGGCAGGGGATCTTATATTTTTCCATGGCGGCTTCCTGTCCGGTGGTTTCCCATGCGCTTTGGCAGGGGAAGATGTCCTATATCCATGGGGAGGAATCTGGCAAAAGATGTTCGATAGATGGGAGAAAGATACCCATTAGCCGGCGGGCATGGGAATGTTTTGACAGACAGGAGGAGAAGTGCTCTCTTTATCGGGAGAGGATTGGAAAGAGGGGACTATTCTGGGATTCCTTGGGCAGATTATTTGATATCTTGGTGGAAATGCTTTCGGAATTATCCCAAAGGGAGCGGCAGCCTTGGGAGGATTGGATATTATTATATGAGGGCATTTGGGATGCGGGGGAAGGCATGCATTGCATGGATGCATCTGAGGGGAAAGATTTTTTCTCTGCCAATGGACAGAAAGGGGAGCCGGGAGAAGTTCTTTTTTCTTTTTTTCAGGAGTGGGGGGAGAGATGGCAGGATTTTATTTCTGAATATCTGGCATATCGTTTCATGGGGCGGCAGGCCATGGTTGACGAGGAGCCGGAAGAGACATTCTGTCAGAGCATGGGAGAGGCATATCTGATGCAGGCGGCTTGCTTTTTGGAATATTGGAATCGGGGCGCATTGTCGGAGGAGGTCATCTGCGGCTGGATTCAGAGGGTTTATCGCCTCTGTGCCAACGGAAGGGAGGGGGAACGCAAATTAAGACAACGGTTTTATGATTTTTATCAGGAAAAATCTTTGTGGATTTCCTTGCTTTTTTAGTTAGAAGAATAAATCTGGAAAAAAGAAGAATGTGCCTTATTGATTAGGGTATATTCTTCTTTTTTATACAAAATTCATATGTTGATTTTGTGGGAAGTGTAGAAAATAAAAAAAGTCCTTTACGAGAGCGAGAGGCTGGCTTATTATTAAAGAGAAAATTGGAGAACGTCTGAATAATTACAAAAGAATATTTGGTGATTTTGGGAGAACATCTATTCATACGATTCAAGATATTCGGGGAGATTTACGATTCGGAGATTGCATTCGCAAAAAGAGGAGGAGAAATGAAAATATGCTTTTGGAGCCCTGTCCGGGGAAAGGCAGGGGTCACGACAAATATGGCTTGCATTTCTGCATTGCTGGCTATTGGGGAAAAGGGAAAGACGATGATTCTGGAAAATCATTACAGCATCAGGGGAATCGGTGATATCCTGATGGAGCAGGAGGCGGTGGATGCCTTTCGGGAACATGGGGAGTATCACAGCTGCTGCGGCGTGGAGTATTTGCTGAAACGAATTTATTCGGGAGAGCCGGGAGAGAAGCTGATTCATCATGCGGCTGTCCCGTTATTATTTTCTTCCATGTTCTATATTCCCCAAGGGCGTATCGTGAATAGGGAAGTCTTTGATTATGAATTTCGCTTGGTATATGATCTGCTGTTTCAGGCATTGGAATCTCATTCGGATTATATTTTTATAGATACGGAGACCAATCGGAATCTCAGTTCTAATATTATTTTGTCCCAGTCGGATTTGGTGGTGGTCAATCTGCCCCAGGATATGGAGCAGATGGCGAATTTTTTTCGGGAACAGAAATCTCTTCAAGAGAAGGCAGTCTACTTGATTGGCAGCTATCAAGAGGAATTGTCCTGCAATCTGTCATATATTTGCGAGCGATTTCATATTCCAAAAGGACGCATAGGGATTATCCCCTACAATATGGAGATGCAGGACGCCATGGGCAATGGGCGTTTGCTGCAGTTTCTCAATCGCAATTATTTTCAGGCAGAGGATAGTCAGAATGAGCATCTGCTCCGCTATGCGAAAAGGGCGGCCCGCATGATTATGAGGCATGCTGCGGGAAAGGAGCGGGAATATCGGAAATATGAAATGTATATGGAGGAGAGGGAGATTGCTTTCCAGAGGAAGAAAGAGTATAATATTACTGTAAAGGCAAAGTCAGGCATGCGATAATACTCCATGCTTGCATGAGGTATTATCACATATCTGGCGCACCACCATAATGATGCAATATCATGAATAAGCAATCATGCTTATTCATGGTGGCATTCGCCCGGATCGCGAATGCAGGTGGCGATTGTGAGAGTGCATGGCACGAGTGATGCCGCTGAAAAGCGTCAATGCCGCCTTATGGCGGCATATCAGTTTATTGGAAAAGAATGAAAGGAATCAGAGCCATGGATGAAATGGATGTATTGGGCTATTTGAAGAGCAGGCAGAATGAATTGGAGCGGGTGAACCATCCTCTTTCCGGCAGGAGTGCTGCCTTTCGCTATTTGTATTCTTTCGGTGTGGGCATTCTGGCCCTGGGGAGCATGAAGTCAATTACCGATTTGCAGGAGCAGTATGAGTATTTTCTGGAGTGCATTGCCCTTCCCGGGGAGCAGCGGGATCGAATCCTGCCAGATCTAAATAATCGATTTGAGTTTCGGCTGACGGAGTGCATGAAGATACTTCGCACCAAGGAGGTGCAGTATTGCTTTATGACGGATTTGTATAAGCTATATAATCTGGCCATGTGGTCTCTGGAGTATTGCACGCAGGTTATTGAAAATTTTGTTCAGATATTTCATATGTCAGA
>CASGVX010000283.1 GCA_949346185.1 uncultured Lachnospiraceae bacterium | reverse complement strand
ATCCCCGAAACGGTTCTTCTTCTTCCACACAATCTGATAATCATTCTTTATCTGCATAATCTTATCCCCCTCCCGAAAGAGAACGCCGTGAAACTCCCGCTCCCTCTTTTCCGAAGTTTTGGGGTTGACATAACCCTGCAGCACCTGATTCAAATTCTCCACCCCCAGTTCTCCCCTCCTCATGGGAGTAAGCACCTGGATATCGTAGGGCGTAGCATCCACATAACTGGGCATATTCTTCATCACCAGCTGTATCACCACATTAGTCACATCCGTCACGTTATCCCGCTCTAGATGAAAGAAATCTTGGCTCTTATTGTCTAGGGAAATCATCTCGCCCCCGTTAATCTTATGGGCATTGACCACGATCTGGCTCTCCGCCGCCTGCCGAAAGATCTGGTGCAGCCGCACCACATGACAGAACTCTCCCTGAATCATATCCTTCAATACATTTCCAGGCCCCACGGAGGGCAGCTGGTTCACATCCCCCACGATAATCAGCCGACATCCCGGCACAACAGCCTTGAGGAGAGCATGAAGCAAAAAAATGTCCACCATGGAGAACTCGTCCACAATTATCACATCCGCTTCCAGCGGCTGCAGTTCATTTCTCTCAAAGTGCATCCCTGTCTTGTCATCCCCCTGCACGCCCCCGTTTAGTTCCAGCAAACGATGAATGGTCTGGGCATCCCAGCCGGTAGTCTCCGACATCCGCTTCGCCGCCCTCCCGGTAGGGGCTGCCAGCAAAACATCCATGCCATCCGCCTCCAGCACCTGCAGGATGGTATTAATCGTCGTGGTCTTTCCCGTGCCAGGTCCTCCGGTAATAATCGTCACACCGTGCTGCACTGCCTGATACACCGCATCCCTCTGTAACTCATCCAACAAGATTTCCTGTCTCTTCTCGATCTCTCGCACCCGTTTTTCCAAAAGCCCGTGATCCACCTCATAAGACAAATTCAAATCCAGGAGCATTCTGGCACAATTCATCTCCATATAATAGAGGTTGCTGGCATACAGCCTCCTCTCCTCCCCCACTTCCTCAATGAGAATCTCCTTATTCAAGGTAAGAGAATCTATCTGCTTGGATACCAATTCCCGCTCCACTGCCAGAAGTTCCGCCGTAGCATGAATCAGTTCCTGCTCTGGCAGATAACAGTGCCCTTGGGTACCGGACTGCTGCAGCGTGTACAGCACCCCCGCCCGAATCCGATGCTCGGAATCCGCATAGAATCCCGCATTCCTTGCAATTCCATCCGCAATCTTGAATCCCACGCCGGCGATATCCTCTGCCAGTCTGTAAGGATTCTGTTTCAGCACCTCATACATTTCCTCCCCATAAAACTGAAAGATTTTCACTGCCAGATTCATGGAAATGCCATATCCCTGCAAAAAAAGCATCGCCTGCCTCATTTGCTCCTTCTCGTGGAACTGATTCGCAATGCTGACTGCCATTTTCTGGCTAATCCCCTTCACCTCCGCCAGACGCTCCGGCTCCCTCTCAATGATAGAAAAAGTATCCTTTCCAAATTTGCGGACAATTCTTGCCGCCAGAGCAGGCCCAATGCCCTTGATCGCCCCAGAGCCTAGATACCTCTCCACCGCCACCGTATCCTCTGGCTGCCTCTCTTCATAACTGGTCACCTGGATCTGGGGGCCATATTTCTTATGCTCGATCCAATCTCCCTTTACCATCAGATAGTTCCCCTCCGCCACATAGGAAAAGCATCCCACGCAGCATTCCTCCTGCTCTTCTTCCTGCTCTGTCTCTGGCTTCACCAGCGTCAGTACTGTGTATCCGTTTTCCTCATTTCGGAACGTAATCCGCTCCACAAATCCTTCAAATTCCATAATAATCCTCATTTCTGCATGGTGAACTTTGTTCACCTTTGCCTTATTGCGCATATAGCAACTTTGTATCAAGCAGCGCGCAGACACAAAGTGCCAATCTCCGCAAGAATTGTAAAAAAAAATATTTTCCACACTCCCATCAAAGCGCAAAGGGACCACTGTATCAAAAACAGTAGTCCCGAATTACTATCTCACATATATGTTTTCTTGTTACTACTTCCAGCACTTCAAGCCGTCGGGCAGAGGGTGTACCACACAAAGGAATGAATCACTGTAAATAGTATCTTTCATGTATATTTCTATACTTGATACGTCCTTTTCATGGAATCATACAACTGCTGTGCCAGTCCCGTTCCACCATTTTCCACAATCACGTTGGCATACTGCTCATTAAACATATCGCCAAAATACTGCATATACTCTCCCTCTTCCTCTTCATCCTTCCCAATCAGGGAAGTTTTGGCCTGCTCTATGACCTGCTGAACGAAGTAGGACTCAAATCCCTTGCATACCTCCATCAGCTTCTCATCATCTGTGGAACTGCTGATATTCCCCAGACTGCTCTGCAGAGAGGCAGAGCCCGCCGACTTCACCGAAGTGCCATATGCACTATACATAGACGAAACATCCATAATCGAACTCATACCATCACCTTACCTTTCTATGAGCGCAGGTTATTGGCCTGCTGCAGCATCTCATCTGATGCCTGAATTGCCTTGGAATTCATCTCGTAAGCCCTCTGGGTGATAATCATATCTACCATCTCATCCACCGCCTTCGCTTCAGATGCCTCCAAATAGCCATTCTTAATCACGCTCACCGTCAGTGCATCGTCCAGCCCCTCGATTCTCGCCTCGCCAGAAGCCGGAGACACTTGGAAATAACTGTCTCCAATCTTTGTCAGCCCCGATGGATTGTTAAACTGGGCTGCCCCGATGCGGATGCCAGTTCTCTGGGCATTGCCCCGGGCATCCTTCAAAAAGATATTGCCATAATTGTCAAAAATCATTTTCGATGTATCTGTATCTGCCGGAAACTTGATGGGCTGGCCATTGGTGTCCAACACCGCATATCCATTGGAAGTGGTGAGGGTCAGGCCATCCGTATCAATCGCCATGATGAAATTACCATTCCTAGTATACCCGGTAGTGCCATCCGGCATCTGAACCATAAAGAATCCCTGGCCCTGAATCCCGAAATCGAAGGCACCCTCGCTGGCAGTCAATTCGCCTTGGGTAAACTCCGTGGTGATAGCCGCCACCTTCACGCCCAATCCCACCTGCGCACCCACAGGCTTAGGATTGCCCTCTGTATCTACTGTCTTATTCTGTATCGTCTGATATAGCAACGACTGAAACTCTATCCTATTCTTCTTATAACCCGTGGTATTGATATTCGCCAGGTTATTGGAAAGATTGTCCATGCTGGTCTGCTGTGCCTTCATGCCGGAAGCAGCAGTCCAA
>CASGVX010000282.1 GCA_949346185.1 uncultured Lachnospiraceae bacterium | reverse complement strand
TGGGGGCATCGGAGGAATCCGGTAGGATATGGGGAGGAGATTCAGCGATTTGATGAGAAGTTAGGGGGGCTGCTGCCTGTGCTAAGGGAGGATGACCTTCTAATCATTACGGCGGATCATGGAAATGACCCCACCTACATTGGTACCGACCACACTAGGGAGAAGGTGCCCTTCATCGCCTACTCCCCCTCTATGGATGGGGGGATGGCGCTGCCGGAGCAGGAGACCTTTGCCGTGATTGGGGCAACCATTGCGGATAACTTCGGGGTGGAGATGCCGGAGGGATGTATCGGGACTTCCTTATTGGACAATTTATAAAAGGCAACGCCGGTGGATCTGCTCCTTTCATGACCACTCTGGATGGCAGCATAGGAAACATTTTGGCAATTCCTCATAGGATACTATAAGAATATCAAAAGGAAAGTAGAAACTGTTGCAATTTAACAGTTCCAAAGTGGGCGCTATGTGTGGAATTGCTGGATTTTTTAACATAAGGAAAGACTATTTAGAGAAGAAGAATCATTACTTAGGAATACTGTCTGAGATGGGCAGGGTGTTAATCCCCAGGGGGCCGGACAGTCGGGGCGTTTTTCTGCGGAAGCATGTGGGTCTTGCTCATACTAGGCTGTCCGTTATTGATTTGGAGGATGGCAGCCAGCCCATGACCAGGAAGGTGGATGGGTACGACTATAGTATCGTGTATAACGGGGAGTTATATAATACGGGGGAATTGAGAGAGAACTTGGAGAAAAAGGGATGGCAATTTGAAACTACTTCCGATACGGAGGTCATTTTGCTATCCTTTTTGCATGAGGGAACAGATTTCGTGAAGAAGCTGGAGGGGATTTTTTCCTTTGCCATCTATGACGGGCGGCATGACAAATGCATTCTTTATCGGGATAGTTTTGGCGTGAAGCCCCTATTTTATATGGTGGCGGGGGAGGAACTCGTCTTTTCGTCGGAGCCCAAGGCAATCTTTCGGCATCCTGCCTGCAAGCCCAGAGTGGATATCAAAGGATTGCGGGAACTTTTTGGCATGGGGCCGGCTAGGATTCCCGGTTCCGGGCTCTACCAAGGGATGCGGGAACTGAAGCCGGGGACGTATCTGAGCTGCAGCAGGTACGGCAGGAAGGAGGTAACGTACTGGCGGCTGGAGAGCCATCCCCACGAGGATTCCTACGAGGATACGGTGAGGAAGGCCGGGGGGCTGATTGATTCTGCCATTGTGCGGCAGATGGTATCGGATGTGCCTATCTGTACGTTCCTGTCCGGCGGGGTGGATTCCAGCTTGGTATCTGCCATCTGCCAGCGGGAATTGCAGAAGAGGGGGGAGAAGTTAAATACCTTTTCCTTTGACTTCGATGGAAATGAGAAGTATTTTCAGGCAAATACATTTCAGCCCTCCCAGGATCGCCCCTATGTGGCCCAGATGGTGGCATTTCTAAAAAGCACCCACCATTACCTGTCCTGCGATTATGAGTCTCAGGCAAATCTTTTGAAAGAATCGGTACTTGCTCACGACATGCCCTGCATGGCAGACGTGGATTCCTCGCTGCTGTATTTTTGCAGGGAGGTGAGCAAGACTCAGAAGGTGGTACTGACAGGAGAGTGTGCAGATGAGGTATTTGGCGGATATCCATGGTTTCACAGGAAGGAATTTTTCGGAAAGGATATGTTTCCCTGGACGCCGGATCTGTCACCGCGCACAGAACTTTTACAGGAGGATTTTGTACAGCAGCTGGCTCTGGAAGATTTCGTGCAGGATGTGTATTGTGACGCTGTGGCGCAGATAGAGCCCTTGCCGGAGGAGAATGAGGTGGAGACGAATCGGAGGCAGATTGGCTACCTGAACATTCGCTTCTTCATGCAGACCCTGCTGAACCGCATGGACCGCACCAGCATGCACTGGGGGCTGGAGGCCAGAGTGCCCTTTGCGGATCGGAAACTGGTGGAATATGTGTTTAATATTCCTTGGGAGATGAAGGCAAAGGATGGGATGGTGAAGCATATTCTCCGCCAGAGCAGCGTGGGAAAGCTGCCGGATGGGATTTTGTTCCGGAAGAAGAGCCCGTACCCCAAGTCCTACCATCCTTTTTATGAGGAATTGCTGGGAAAGCGTCTGATGAATGTGCTGGAGGATTCCCATTCCCCGCTGCACCAGTTTGTGGAACGGGAGCGGGTGGTGCAGTTTATCAACAGCGTGAAGGATTATGGAAAGCCCTGGTATGGCCAGCTGATGGCGGGTCCCCAGATGCTTGCCTATCTGCTGCAGATCCACTATTGGCTCACAGAGTATGGGGTGGAGGTGGAGATTTGACTCTCTGGCATTGCATTTGACTGGAAATAAAATTATAGAGGCAATATGAAACTGCCGCAAGCACCAATTCGCAGTTCAATCAAATGATTTGCACATATTGAACTGCGAATAGTGATTGCCGTGGGGAATTAATTGTTGTAGGAATCGGCAAAGGCGGAAAACTTATGTGCAAAATCAGGATTCTTCAATTCCTGCCGGACGGTTTTCTCCCAAGTGTTCTGAACCAGTAATTTGGGCAGGCTCTCTTGATTGAAATGTTCTGAGCAAATTCCATCCAATTCCTCTCGGGAAAAGACGTAGGCCTTGTCGTAAAATGTGTATTCAATCTTGGCCAGGGCGTCAATGGAAGCCATGGAGGCAAAGGAATTGTAAATGAGGTTCCTTTGTACCTTCTCTATGCCGATTTTCTTTGCGTACTCCTGATAATTTACCGTCAGGGCTGTCTCGTCAATTTCAAAAGTCTTGGAGATATTGCTCATGGGCAGGGAGTTCATCAGATTGCAGGTGTTGCTTGCATCTGTCAGATAATGTTTTTTATAATCCTGAATGGAAGAGATGTCATGGGTCAGGGCGTCTGTCTGTCTTTCTTTGTATCTGTCCATGCTCGCCTGCTTTGCTGGGATTGCATGAAATTCTATGATGCAGAATAGGGTGGCGGTAATTGCCAGCAGGAAGATAATCCATTTGCTTTTTGTATTCATTCTTTCTCCTCATTTCTACAAAGCCATTCATGCTGGCTCTGGCTGTCTTGTCATATTTTCAGCGGGTTGAAGAAATTCTTTCAATTATCTGAGTGTTCCATTTTGCTCCCTGCCAGCAGTTTCGTGAAACTGCTGAACGTGATGGGAACGGTGATTCCAATCATGGGGATGTATATTCCCGCCGCAAGATTGGCTGCTTGGTATGGCCCGTCTATATGGAGGGGCTTTCCGAACCAGAGATTGCTGCCCAGAAAGGCAAAAATGCTTTCACTGGATGAGGTGGAAACATTGGTGGGACATGCAGT
>CASGVX010000281.1 GCA_949346185.1 uncultured Lachnospiraceae bacterium | reverse complement strand
ATATATCAGATTTTTTCTTTGGCGGATAGACATAAAATCGTGCGTTTACCGTGACCCAATTCCAGAACAGCCTATTCCAAAAGATACTATTTCAGCCATGCAGTCTCCTTTTCCCTTCTTTCATGAGCCCTTTTCTGCATGTGGCCCAGCCACTTTCTCTTCCAATATCACAGTCTTTCTCCTCCTTTTCAAACTTTGTTCCTCATCCCATATTTCGATATGGATATGTTGCCACACTTCATCCGAAAAGACCAGAAATACTTCAACCAAAAAGAAATATGTGATATACTATGGTTAATTTGTTGTTACTATTCACAGTAACCATTCGTTATTATATTGTAGCAGAAAGGAAAGATACTATGAAAAAATTTCAGATTCCCTCCCGGGACGGCTATCCCCTGTCTCTCCACATCTTTGAAATAGACGGGGCGCCAAAGGCGGTCATCCAGATTATTCACGGAATGGAGGAGCACCAGGAGCGTTATGAGGACTTTGCCCGCTTCTTGAATGAGAAAGGGTTCGTGGTAGTCACATCTGACATGAGAGGTCACGGAGCAGAGATAGATTCTGAAGATCTGGGATATTTTAAAGATAAAAATGGTTATCGGGAACTTATTCATGACCAGATTCATATCCGAGCCTTTATCCGCAACCGATACCCGGAACTCCCCGTATACCTTTTCGCCCATTCCATGGGAACCATCATTGCCAGAGTACTGCTGCAGACCCAGTCTAAGCACTACGAAAAAGTGGCGCTATCCGGCTATCCGAACTATCAAGCCCATACGGTGCTGGGCATCATATGCTCTGCCGCCATCCGCACCCTGCGGGGGCCAAAATACAAATCAAAGTTTTTACAACGATCCAGCGTAGGCGTTTTCAATCAATCCATTGAAAACCCAAAAACAGACAGCGACTGGGTATGCGCCAACGAAGAGGCAGTAGAAAAGTATCTGAGCGACCCTTACTGCGGCATCGGCTTTACCTGCTCCGCATTCAATGACCTCTTCCATCTGGTGATGATGATGCACAAATCCGTGAACTACCGCAATCTAAATAAGGACATGCCCATTCTCTGCCTTCGAGGGGAAGAAGACCCCTGCACTGGCGGGGAGAAAGGCTCTCAGGACTCCATTGGCGTGCTGCTAAGCGCCGGCTTCGACTCCATTCAGGAAATATCCTATCCCGGCATGCGCCATGAGATCCTAAATGAAACCAATCATCAGCAAGTATACCAAGATGTGGCAGACTTCTATCTGCGGTAGCAGCCAAGACAGAACTTCAGCAAAGCATTACAAAACATGAAAGAGGACATTTGCCACAATCCCGAAAAATATGCCCGCCACCCCGCCAGCAATTACGTCCTTAGGGAAATGCACGCCTGAAATCACCCGCAGCACGCCCAGCATCACTCCCGCCAATCCCAGACCGACGCATGCCTCCGGATAATAATGTCCCACAGTGACCGCAATCACAAAGATAGAGAACACATGTCTGCTGGGAAAAGACTTTCCCAGCGTCTTTTTTGGAATCAGAGGCTCGAAACCATACAACTCATAGGGTCGCTTGGCATTATATACGCTCCTGAAAATGCTCACCGCCACAAAGGACAGCGCTGGCACCAGCACCAGCACCCCCAATTCCCGCCATTGGGACAGGAAGACCCGCCCCAGTATGGTTGCGACATAGCAGATAGCAGTGCATAGAGTGATCATTTTCCCCATCACTCTCCAGACCGCCGTATTATCCTGATCTGAGCCAATCATCTGAAATATCTTCTCATACGTTTCCTTCTGCATCATCCGTCCTATTTCTCCTATCCGTCCACAGACACTATCGCTTTTGACTCTCCTATGCTTCGCACTACCCAGCCTCTATTCCCCCGGCTCCTCTGATGCTCTGGCAATATCTAGGCACAGCTCCTCCAGCTGCTTATCATCTACCACATTGGGCGCATCCGTCATCAGGCAGGAGGCATCCTTCACCTTCGGGAAGGCAATCACATCCCGAATGCTGTCCTGCTTCGCCATCAGCATGATTAGGCGGTCAAAGCCATAGGCCAGTCCTGCATGGGGCGGCACGCCATACTGGAAGGCATCCATCAGGAATCCAAACTGTTCCCTAGCCTTTTCCTTCGTAAATCCTAACGCTTGGAACATAGACTCCTGCACATCATTCTGATGAATACGAATCGAGCCGCCGCCCAGCTCCGTTCCATTCAGCACGATATCATAGGCCCTGGCCCGCACTTTCTCCGGATTCGTGGCAAGAAGGGGAATATCCTCCTCCATGGGCATGGTAAATGGATGGTGCATGGCCACATATCTGCCCTGCTCCTCGGAATACTCAAACTCCGGAAATTCCGTCACCCACAGAAACTCAAACTTGTCCCTGTCAATCAATTCCAAAGTCTTGGCCAATTCTAAGCGAAGATTGCCAAGCACGTCCCAGACAACCTTATTCTTGTCTGCGGCAAAGAGCAGCAAATCTCCCGGCTCGCCACCCATGGCATCCACCAGATTCTTCAACTCCTCCTCCGTCATAAACTTTGCAAAAGAAGACTTATAACTGCCGTCCTCATTCACTGCCAGATAGGCCAGTCCCTTTGCTCCGAAATCCTTGGCATACTTCACCAAGGCATCAATCTTCTTGCGAGGCATGCCCCCCTGTCCCTTGACATTGATTCCCCGAACAGAGCCGCCATTCTCCAATGCCCCGGTAAATACGCCGAAACCGCAACCTTTCACAACTTCCGAAACGTCCGCCAGTTCCATGCCAAATCGCAAATCCGGCTTGTCCGAGCCGAACCTGTCCATGGCCTCCTGCCAAGTCATGCGCCGCATAGGCAGGGATACGTCCACATCCAGCACCTCTTTGAAAAGCATATGCAGAAGGCGCTCATTTACCTCCATTACGTCCTCTTCATCCACAAAGGACAATTCCATATCCACCTGAGTAAATTCCGGCTGCCTGTCTGCCCGCAAATCCTCATCCCGGAAGCATCTGGCAAGCTGGAAATACCTGTCATATCCAGAGCACATCAGAAGCTGCTTGAACAACTGGGGAGACTGGGGCAGCGCATAGAAGTTCCCCGGATGCACCCGACTGGGCACCAGATAATCCCTAGCCCCCTCCGGCGTGCTCTTAGTGAGCATGGGTGTCTCAATCTCCAGAAACCCCTCCTCTGCCAAGAACTGGCGAATCAAGGTCGCCACCCGACTTCTCATAATCAGATTGCGTTGAAGGTCTGGACGGCGCAAATCCAGATAGCGATGCTTCAGGCGCAATTCCTCCTTAGTCTTGCTATCCGCCTCAATGGGGAATGGGGGCG
>CASGVX010000280.1 GCA_949346185.1 uncultured Lachnospiraceae bacterium | reverse complement strand
GGTGCACAGCGGGCTAACCGGCCTGATTGCGGAGAAGACGGTGGTGGAGCATGACGGAGCCTTTGACCAGTTTGACGCCATGTGGGTGAGTTCCCTGTGCGATTCTACGGCGAAGGGAAAGCCTGATATCGAACTGGTGGATATGACCTCAAGATTCCGAACGATTGATGATGTGATGGAGGTGACCACGAAGCCGATTATCTTCGATGGGGATACCGGCGGGCTGATTGAGCATTTTGTGTATACGGTGCGCTCCTTGGAACGCATGGGTGTTTCTGCGGTGATTATAGAGGACAAGACGGGACTTAAGAAGAATTCCCTTTTCGGCACGGAGGTGGCTCAGACTCAGGATAGCATAGAACATTTCAGCGAGAAGATATGTGCCGGGAAGAAGGTTCAGCTAACGGATGACTTTATGATTATCGCCCGGATAGAGAGCCTGATATTGGAGCAGGGCATGGAAGATGCGCTGAAGCGTGCCAGGGCTTATGTGAAGGCGGGAGCCGATGGCATCATGATTCACAGCAGGAAGGAAAATCCCGCAGAGATTTTGGAATTCTGTGACCGTTTCCGTCAGGAAGACAAAGACACGCCTATTGTGGTGGTGCCTTCTTCTTTTCATTCTGTAACGGAGAAGGAACTGGCGCAGCATGGGGTGAATATCGTCATCTATGCGAATCAGCTGACCAGAAGCGCATTCCCTGCCATGGAGCAGACTGCCAGGGATATTTTAAGATATCATCGGGCAAAAGAGGTGGATGAAAGACTGCTGCCAATCAAGGATATTATTTCCTTGATAGAGGAGTTGTAGTGGCTGGGAGAATGAACAGATGAAAAGTCTATTTCAGGTCGGGATGAATGTCTGTGAATAGAGGATTTTATAATCGAGAATGTAGTTGGAAGAAAGGGAAATTATGCTGGCAGAAAGATTTGTTGAGATATTGGGGAGCGAGTTTTACACGGGGGTACCTGATTCCCAGTTGAAAGCGCTGTGTGATTATCTGATGGTGAGATATGGCATTGACAGGAATCATCATATTATTGCAGCAAATGAGGGGAATTGCACGGCATTAGCGGCGGGATATCATCTTGCCACGGGAAAGGTGCCCGTGGTGTATATGCAAAATTCCGGGGAAGGGAATGTGATGAACCCGGTGGCATCCCTTCTGCATGACAAGGTCTACGCCATTCCCATGATATTTGTGATTGGGTGGCGGGGCGAGCCGGGGGTGCATGATGAGCCCCAGCATATTTTCCAAGGGGAAGTGACGCTGAAATTGCTGGAAGATATGGGGATTGCTTCCTTTGTGGTGGGGAAAGAGACTGGGGAGGAAGAGTTAAGAGGCAAGATGGCGGAATATGCGGGCATCTTGGAAGAGGGGAAGCATGTAGCCTTTGTGATTCGCAAGGGTGCCTTGTCCTATGAGGGGGAGGCATGTTATGAGAATGGGAATGCCATGGCTCGGGAGGAGATTATCCGCCATATCGTGGAGGTATCTGGCACGGATCCTCTCGTGTCCACCACCGGGAAGGCCAGCCGGGAATTGTTTGAAATCAGGGAGGAAAAGGGACAGGGGCATCGTTATGATTTCCTGACCGTGGGTTCCATGGGGCACAGTTCCTCTATTGCGCTGGGGGTGGCGATCCATCAGCCTGAACGGAAGGTCTGGTGCGTGGATGGGGATGGCGCCGTGCTGATGCACATGGGGGCGATGGCTCTCTTGGGGGCGAATCATCCAGAGAATCTGGTGCATGTGGTCATTAATAACGGGGCCCATGAGACGGTGGGGGGCATGCCTACCGTGGCGGGACAGATGGATTTGGTGGCAGTGGCGAGAGGCTGTGGGTATCCCAAGGCCGTACGGGTGACTTCTTATGAGGAACTGGACAGGGAACTGCTGGCCGCAAAAGAGGGGAAGGAATTGGTCTTAATCGAGGCGCTCTGCTCCATCGGGGCCAGGCCAGACTTGGGAAGGCCTACCACTACGGCTAGGGAGAATAAGGAAGGGTTTATGGCTTATTTGTCCGAGAGAAAAGGGCAGGAGGGGGAAAGGAAGTCAAACCTACACCACCAGCAGCACCCCTGCATTCCTCACTAGCCCGCTCTTCAAAAAACCATATTTTAAAATATAAAATCTTCTGGCAAGCCAGTTCTTCTCTGGAAGTTCTGCGAAGCACCGGAGGATTTTTTCTTTTTCCGGTGGCAATTCTTCCTTGTAGGCAGAGAGGAAGGCCTTTCCCTGGGCCATGGTAGCATAGAGGGCTTCCCGGTCGCGTCTTAGGTGGCTGATGCGGTCTTTCAGATAGCTGCCCTTGCTGCTGCCGCCGATGACATTATGGTCATGCTGCCGATAGAGCATCAGGGGCTCGTCCAGATATGCCACCTTTCCAAAGGCGGCGCCGATGAGTGCGAGCCACCAGTCATGCATGCGGATGGCGGAGGACATTTTTCTTTCGAGCAGTTTGTCTCTAGCCGCCCTGTTGAACATCATGGTACAGCCGATGAGCTTATTTTCCATCAGAAGATGGGGCAGGTCCAGGGCGTTGGTGTCATAGCCGCTCTGCCTTTGGAAGGAAGGGGCGGTCTGTGCCAAGTTGGCATCTGTCACAATGGCATCCGAGAACACTACCACGGGAGTGCTGCAAGCTGGCGTGGCAGTGTTTTCCTGTTTTTTCATATAGTCCAGTGTCTTCTGGATTTTTTCAGGAAGCCAGACGTCATCTTGGTCGCAGTACATATAGTAGTCCGCCTCCAGGGAAGCGGTGGCTTCGAGGAAATTGAGGATTACGCCTTTGTTCATGACGTTTCTGACAGCGTAGATTTTATCGGGGTATTTGTCGGCGTATCTTTGTGCAATGGCGAATGTATTGTCGGTGGAGCCATCGTCATAAATGTGAAGTTCTGTATTTTGATAAGTATTTTCTATGATAGAATCTATTTGCCCGGCTAGATATTGCTCCCCTTGGTAGGCTGCCATAATGATGCAGATGTGTTTCATAGCGCATAACCTCGTTTCTATTTGTTTTTGCTTCATGGGAATCTATTTGTAAAAGTATACCAGAACGTGAGAAGTTTGTCATATGTTTTTTTCCATCAGCAGGGGGGCGGCATGGAGATTTAGGGGGAAGTTGATGAAGTACCTTCTGTTTGCCAAGGCAGTATGGCAGATGGAGGGTGCTTTTTTGCTTGCTCTTTTTTATCGGACTCCTTGCAATATTTGGAAATTTTATATATACTATAATTAGGAATAATTTTGTGATGATGCCAGAGCAGACTATTGGGCGGCCTTGGGCATGGGTAAATCGGTGGAAAGAGGTGAGCGAGATGGATCAGGAAAAAGTAATGAAGAATGAC
>CASGVX010000279.1 GCA_949346185.1 uncultured Lachnospiraceae bacterium | reverse complement strand
TGAAAAGAAAACTGGCCAGCCGGATTGAAGACGACATCCGCCTGGAACACGGTGCGGATCGGGTGCGCCATCTGAATATCGGGACGGAATTTCAGGACATTACATACAAGTATCTCCTTCTGCCCATCTGGATATCCAACTATAAATATAAGGACAAGGTCTATCAATTTATGGTAAACGGGCAGACCGGAAAGGTAGCCGGGCACACGCCCATCTCCATTCCCAAGGTCATTATTACGGTGCTTGGCATCATCGCACTGCTGGCACTTCTGTATTACTTAGACATATTAGGGTAGGCTGCCGTATCAAAGTACTGCGAAAACAAAATCATATTACTTCCGCTTTGTCAGATATCAACCAGATTCAGAAAGGAGGGCTTACATGAAATATTTTGCATTCCTATTATTGTGTGTTATTTTAGCAGTGATTGCGCTGGCTGTTCTCGGCGCATGGTATCTGCGGCGAAAAGCCCGGAAATTCTCCACAGAATTATTCGGGACACCGGACATTGCGGATGCGGCTCGGCAGATGAGGGCAGAATACGCCTCCACCCCCAAATCCGTGTCTGCCATGACCAGTCTGCTGCTGCCCAAAATCACTGCTGATTTCCCCGATTTCCAATATGATGAGATGAAGGAACGGGCCAACAATGTGCTCACCGGATATCTGAGAGCAGTGACGGAGAGAAATCATCAGTTGCTGAAGGATGGAAATGAAGAACTGCGCCAGCAGCTAGAAGACCATATCCAAATGCTCTCTGCCAAAGATGCATGGGAGCATTTCGACCGGGTACATATACACAGGACAGAGATCAGCCAGTACCGCAAAACGGCGGGCAGGTGCATCATCACCTTTCAAACCTCCCTGGAGTGCTGCCACTATATGACAGATCTTTCCCGACAGCTAGTATCAGGCTCTCAGGAGATGAAATACCAGACCAAATTCAACACGGATTTGATTTACATTCAGGATAGGGATCTGGTGGAAAATGTCTTGGATGATGCCTTGGGGATAACCTGTCCCAACTGCGGCGCTCCCCTATCCTCCCTAGGTGCCAAAGTATGTAAATACTGCGATACGCCCATCATCGAGATCAACATTCATGTCTGGTCATTCAGCAATGTGGAGGAATGGGGGACATAATCCCACCTGCCATTTAGAACAACCTCCTTGTTCCCTAAACACTACTCCTCCCATCATCCCAAATGGAAATCTTCCCCGTCTCAATGGAATAATAATATACGTTCTCAGAGAGCTGCTCCTCATCAGACACGCATAGGCTATTGACCTTCCCCACTACAAATCTCAAGTGTTCAGCCACGATATTCGTCTCAGATGAGATGGCGATAAATTCATGAATGCTGCTTGGCAGCAAGAAATAATCCGCAGCAAATTTCTGCCCCAGCTGCTCCAAGACATCAGGATATAGGATTACCGTTGCCCCATTAATTCCACAGGCGTTGGTAATCACATAGGGAAAATCCAACTCATCCCGCTCCCCATCCCGCCTCTCGAAATACTCTCTGATATCCTCATTGCTCTCCATGGCCTCCATCATCTGCTCCTCCATCATGTTGAGCATCATGGCTTCCCTAGCAGGAAAGATTCGCTGAGTATTATCCAATGCCAGCACAAACAGAGCCTGGGTGCTGATATCCCACTGTTCCTGCAAGAGATTCGACACGCGGATAGAGCCAATTCCATCTTTCTCCTCCCGAATCACCACATAAAAGACAATGGCAAGATCCAGAAAAGGTATATGGGGAACCTCCTCCAATATTTCCCTGTTCCTCTCTCCAGAAATCAGCCGAAGCACGATTTTTTCCCTGCAATTTTTAAAGGCAAAATCAACGTTTAATTTCTCGCCTTCCAGTATAGATTGCTCATACCCACTGACAATTTGCTCTACAATCTCTTTCACACTCATTCCCTGCCTGAACTTGGCATAGATTTCATCCAGATAAAAATTAGGGGATACCTTCTGATCCTCCCGACGTATCATAAGCGTTCTCACATGTTTTCCATTGTTTTTCACTACATCGCGAATTTCCACAATATGCTCTGGAAATTCACCGATGATTTCCTCTTTGATTTGTTCGCAGAAATGTTCATATTCCTTTTTTAATCCCATCAATTCTATCCTTTCTAATAATATGTATTCCAGGCTTCTCTGAAATGAAACTCTGGGAATCTTCCTTCGGAAGCCTGGACTTGCCAGAGAATTTTCTCATCAAATTCCAATAACATTTTCCTTTAACATTGCCTTATCTTTGATTTGATAGAAACAGAAAGTGCCAGGTTCTCTTTGTCGCTAGGGAGAGTATTTTTAGATTGGCAACAAATTATATACCAGATTGAAAATAGACCAACAGAATAAATAAGCCGAAATGGAAGAGCAGTCGTTATGTTTTTTGCTATTTTCGCTCAAGCACCTTCTGAAATCCTCTGCATAAAGACTAACAAAATTGCAGAGAGAAAACAATGGGCAGAATCCATGGAAAATCATTGCTTTTTTTTCTCTTTTTCACAACGGAGCCTCAGCATTTTCCCAAATCCCTCTGTGCATTCTGCCCAAAATGCATAGGAAATATTTATGCAAGACTGCTAACAATGAGACCCTAAAAATATACCCAACCCCTTATTATTGGCAGGATTCTTTTATTCCCAGTGGAACGCCGGGAAATCACAAAAAGTGCGACTGCAGATTTGCCAATGCATCGCACAGCTAATTTACAGTCGCATCCAATAATCAAGTATATCCTATTCCTTGCTCAGAAATTCATGAATTCCCTTGGCGGCAGCCTTGCCGGCACCCATGGCCAGAATGACCGTAGCGGCTCCCGTCACTGCATCTCCCCCGGCATAAACCTTTGCCTTGGAGGTCTGCCCATTGCTCTCCTCCGCCACGATGCATTTCCATTTATTGATATCCAATCCCTCGGTAGTAGATGAAATCAACGGATTCGGACTGGTTCCCAGAGACATGATAACCGTATCCACATCCAAGGTAAACTCAGAGCCAGGCTTCTCCACCGGCCTTCTCCGTCCGGACTCGTCCGGCTCGCCCAATTCCATGCGGATGCACTCCATCCCCTTCACGTTTCCCTCTTCATCCGTAAAGATCTGGGTGGGATTGGTGAGCAGGTCGAAGATAATGCCCTCCTCCTTGGCATGGTGCACTTCCTCCACCCTGGCCGGAAGTTCCTCCTCGCTGCGGCGATATACAATGTGAACCTCCGCTCCCAGACGCAGCGCCGTTCTCGCCGCATCCATGGCAACATTTCCGCCGCCCACCACGGCCACCTTCTTGCCAGCCACAATAGGCGTTGCATAATCATCATCAAAAGCCTGCATCAGATTGCTTCTGGTCAGGTATTCAT
>CASGVX010000278.1 GCA_949346185.1 uncultured Lachnospiraceae bacterium | reverse complement strand
CAAGGTAGTAATCTCCCTGTCCACAGAGCCCTGCACGTACTGATACTCCATCTCCTCCAATAAATCAATTAATTTCATAGCAAACTCCATTCTTGCAAATATTACGCAAATCTACACTTCGAAGCACACATTTACCAAGGAAGCGAAATCTCCCCGTCGCACACCACTGCCGCAGGGCCGGTCATCCACACCCGATCCCCCTCCCGATCATAGTTCAGAAGAAGGTCGCCCCCCAGCAGATGCACGGTAATCTCGTTGTCCGTCAGTCCATTCAGCACGCATGCCACCACTGTGGCGCAGGTTCCCGTGCCGCAGGCAAGGGTCTCCCCGGAGCCCCGCTCCCACACCCGCATATTGACCTCTTTTCGATTCAGGACCTGCACAAATTCTGTATTGATTCGATCCGGAAAAGCCTCGTGATGCTCAAACTCCGGCCCAATCACATCCAAGGCCAGACTGTCCGTATCCTCCACGAAAACCACCGCATGGGGATTTCCCATGGAAACCGCCGTAATCCGATACTCCTTTCCACTCACCGTCAACGGCTCATTCACGCAGCGGTTCCCGCCCAGTCTCACCGGAATTTTTTCCGTCTCCAAAATCGGTGCTCCCATATCCACCTTCACCTGAACCACCTTTCCATCCTCCACCGTCAGATTCAGATATTTCATCCCACCCAAGGTCTCGATGGCAATCTGCTCCTTATCTGTCAGGCCGTAATCATATACATATTTGGCGATGCAGCGAACCCCATTGCCGCACATTTTCCCCTCCGAGCCATCCGCATTGTACATCGCCATGCGGAAATCAGCCACCTGCGAGGGATGAATCAGAATCAAGCCATCGGAGCCAATGCCAAAATGCCTGTCGCTGACGAAAACCGCCGTCCTCTCCGGCTCCTCCACCACCTCCTCCAAGCAATTCACATAAATATAATCATTTCCACACCCATGCATCTTCGTAAACTTCATATCAACAACCACACCTTTCCGTCATCTGCAAATTTGAACGCTTGTTACAATTCACGGCCATTTCTAGAAAAAGAACAGAATCGTTTTGCTTGCACATGAGATTCTGGCTATTTTTAGAAATCGACTGTGAATAGTGACGAATGCTTGCAACCTACGCAATTACGTTGGGCATTCTTCCTTTACATCCATCACATTTTGTACTAATATGTATAAGAGTTATCTGATACAATTATTCAGGCAAAACCAATGAAACGCAATTTAAGTTTTGGATGGCAAGCCAAGCTGCCAATTACTTCATATCCATTGTACTAGTGTACTCTATTTGGCAGGAATACGCAAGAAACTGTTAAGAAATTACTTGTAATTGGGGGTTACAATGCGAAATAAGATTATTTTAATGGTAGGAGGGACAGAAACCCTAGATTATTTCTCCAGAGAAATGGAGAAGGAATTTCGTAGGCAAGGCTATGAAACTTTCCTGTTTCACCAGGAACTGGAGGAGGAGAGCGCAGAGAGACTCGCTCATTTTGCCGGCTACTCCGACAGCATCTTAGTGACCTTTAACTTTGATGGGCTGCGCTACGAGACTGCCCTCTATGATGTCTATGGCAATCTCTTCTGGGAAGAGCGAGACATCCCCTGTGTCAATATCGCTGTGGACCATCCCTTTTTCTATCCAAAGTTCTTGGACATCCAGCCGAAGAATTTTCATTTGGTATCCATTGACCGCTACCACCAGAAATATTTGCAGAAATTCTACCCCTACATTTCCAGCAGCTGCTTTCTCCCTCTTGGGGGCACGCCCCTTCATCCCCATGACAGCGGCATCCCCCTCTCCCGCCGCCGCTATGATGTGGTCTTCACGGCAAACTATACCCCAAAGGAAACTTTTGACAAATACATTTATCGCCTGGGGGACGAGTATGCCCAGTTCTACCTCCGCATTATCGAGGAGCTAATCTCCTATCCGGACAAGCCAGACGACCTGGTGATGGAAGCCCATCTGCGGGAACAGTTTCCCGACGCCTCGGACGCAGAGGTGGCAGAGGTCATCGCCAACATGATTTTCATTGACACCTACATTAGAAACTATTATCGAGGGGAAGTGGTGAAAAAATTGGCAGAAGGAGGCGTATCCATCCACTGCGTGGGGCATGGCTGGGATAAACTGGACTGCGCCAGCCAGGACAATCTCTCCTACGAGAAAAACCAGTGCTCCCAAGTCTGCCTCCAGCGCATCGCTGATGCGCGCATCTCTCTGAATGTGATGCCCTGGTTCAAGGACGGTGCCCACGATCGGGTATTCAACGCCATGGCAAATGGCAGCCTCTGCCTCACCGACCACAGTATCTATCTGGATGAAATCCTCACCCAGAGAGAAAATGTAGTCTTCTATGACCTAAAGAATCTGAATGCTCTGCCGGATTTGGCAAAAGAATTGCTTGCCAACGAAGAACAGCTGGAACGCATCGCAAGAAATGGATATGAGTTCACTATGAGAGAACATACCTGGGCATGCCGGGTACGGCAGTTGGAGGAAATGCTATTGAGTAAAATATAATATCCTTTCCATTGGTTATTGCCATTGTTTCTAGATATTACTTCGGCGGTTAAATATCTAGAAGAAAATGAGCCGTCTCGTCAACCTTACTTGCAGGGGGCGGTTCTTTTCTTCTCTTTTCCTATAATCAAATCATAGGACTCCGCAATCATCCGCTTGATTTCCTCCTCCGGCACACTCCCATTCAGAATGATGGTGTTCCAGTGATCCTTGTTCTGGTGATATCCCGGAATCACCGATTCGTACGCCTCCCGCCATACATCCCGCCACTCCGGATCCACCTTCACATTGATGCAGAGCTGGTCCTGATAGTAGTAGGTCCAGAGGAAGGTCTTCTTGTTCTTCCTGTAACGCACCAGAATCCAGTTCTCGTCACGAAATGGGGTGTCCTGGTAAGTGTCAGGGAAGGATAGGCCGTAGGTAAGGGCTTGTTGCCTGGTGGTCATGGTTACCTCCCTAATCCAATAAATTAAATTCCTTAAAACACCTCTCTCCCCCTCACTCTCTTGCCATCCCAAAATGCCCATACGCCAAATCCGACGCCACCCTCCCCCTAGGCGTCCTCAGCAGCAATCCATTCTGCACCAGATAAGGCTCATACACATCCTCCAGCGTCCCCGCATCCTCCCCGATGGCCACCGCCAGAGATTCAATCCCCACAGGCCCGCCGCCGAACTGTTGTATCATGGTGGTAATAATGCTCCGATCCGTCTTATCCAGTCCCATTTTATCCACCTCCAGCAGATCCAAGGCAAAGTCTGCCACCTCTTTCGTAATTCTGCCGTCGTATTTAATCTGGGCGAAGTCCCGCACTCTTTTCAGAAAGCGATTTGCCAGGCGGGGCGTCCCCCGGGAACGCCTCGCCA
>CASGVX010000277.1 GCA_949346185.1 uncultured Lachnospiraceae bacterium | reverse complement strand
TATTATTTGAATACAGCATTTTTCCGTCCGTATCGTTAATAATCATGGATGCCTTTGCCGTCATGGCCGCATCCTTCCGCTTCGTCTGCTTGTTTTTAGGAATCACGCACAAATCTTTGGACAGATAATCAGCCGTCCTGGACTGGGACGCATCTCCTGCCCGGCTGGCATTGGATGTGAGCCGCATATCCATCAGGGCATTTTTTTCCTTGCCGCAGCCGACGAGAAATCCTGCGCTAAGCAGGGAGACGACACAGGTAAATACTGTCAATTTTTTCCATTTCATTCTTCATCGTTTCCTTCTTTTTTTATAATCTCTCGCCACTCCAAATCTCCCCGCTCCAAAGCCTTGATGAGCAGTTCCGCCGTGGCAAGGTTTGTGGCAAAGGGGATATTGTAGGTGTCGCAGAGATGAATCACATTATTCACGTCAGGCTCATGGGACTTGGGCGATAGGGGATCCCTCAAAAAGAATACCATATCAATCTGATTATGCTCGATCTGGGATGCCAGCTGCTGCTCTCCTCCTAGATGGCCTGCCAGATATTTGTGCACCGTCAGGTTGGTAACCTCCTCAATCAGTCTGCCCGTAGTACCGGTAGCATAAATCTCATGCCTGCTCAAGATGCCTCGGTATGCGATGGCGAAATTCTGCATCAGAGTTTTTTTTGCATCATGGGCGATCAATCCAATATTCATTCTCTCATCTTCTCCTTTCTGTATGTTGCTGTCCACAGCCATGCATTTCCTTCCTCTGTCTGCAGTCAGCAATCTCTATATTATAATTCCAAATCCAAGTCAATATCAGAAGTAGGATTATTGCCATAGATGTTTCGCATGGAGAATCCTCCCTTGCTAGTCTTTCCAGGCTGTATCCCAATATTCATTACCAGCCCCACTGCGATCATGGAAGAAATCATGGAACTGAGACCGTTGCTCAGGAAAGGCAGCGGCAGCCCCGTGTTCGGAAAGATGAAGGTAACCACGCAGATATTGGCAAATACTTGAAAAGTAAACATGGACGCAACGCCGACTGCAATGAGTTTTCCCAGATAATCCTGAGATTTTTTTGCCACGGCAAAACACTTAAATATCACAAAGACAAAGAGAAGCAGGATGAAGCAGCAGCCCAAAAACCCAAATTCCTCTCCCAGCACAGACCAGATAAAATCACTCTCATTGACCGGAATAGGTTCGTATATTCGGGAGATATCATGCTTGCCCCCATCCTGAATGAATTTTCCAGTCAGCCCCCCGGAGGCGATGGCCCGCACCGCTCTGCTTTGCTGCCAATTTTGTCCCTGCGTGTCCGTCTCCGGATGGAGCCAGATCATAATTCGCTTGTATTGATAGTCTTTCAAAATGACATTATAAGGTTGCTGGATATACCAAAATAGCACTAGGCTCAAGGGTATCCCTGCCGCAAATACTGGTGCCAGAATCCGATAGCTGACCCCAGCCACTACCATTAGCACAATCATGATAAAGATTGCCACCAGACTGGAAGACAAATCCGGCTGGGACATGATCAGCAGCACTGGCAGCGCTGTGAGCGCCCCTGCCATTATGAATGTACCCACCCGATCCAAGCGATTTCGCATCTTTACGAAAAAAGCCGCCAGAGAAATGATCAGGATAATCTTCATCAATTCCACGGGCTGAAAGGTCACTCCCAACAGAGAAATCCACCGTCTGGCATCCGTGCCGTTGTCCGTGCCAATGGGCGAATGGGTGGCCGCTGTGAGAAGAAGCCCCACAGGATAATAGAAAATGGCAAACTTGCAGATAAAGTGGTAGTCCAGCAATGTCAGCCCCACCACGATGATCAGGCCGAGAATCATGCCCACAATCTGATTTTTCATATAGATGGGACCCTTGACATCGCCACCTGCAAATTTGACGGCAAAGGCACTAAAAATGCACAAAATCACCACGGCGGCCAGCAGGGAGTAATCCAATTTTTTCCAATCATATTGTTTAATTTTGTTTAACATCCACTCATCCTCATTTTGCGCTACTCTGGTTTAAACTTCCAAGCATGCCGGTTTCAACGGCACAATTTATGCGAAGAACGCCGCTTATGCATCCTCATTTATCTCTTCCTGAAGTTTTTGGAGCCTTCCTTAATCGGAATATTTGCCAGCAGGGCATTGACGGTCTCGGAAGAATCATCCAATTCCGTCTTCGTCACCTTGATATCCAGCCCGTCCGTGTCGATATCAAGGTATTTGGAAATCACCTCGATAATGTCATTCTTCATCTGCTCCATCAATTCGGGAGAGCAGACTGCCCGGTCGGAAGTGATCGCCACCTTCAGACGGTTCTTCGCCACATCGCTGCTGTTCTCGCCCCCCCTAAAAAAGTTTGTAAATAAACCCATATTTAACCTCGTTTCTATATCATATCATCCCCATTGCGACAAATCCAACCCTTGTCCTATGCGATGTCATACCCTATGTAATCCCTATTTAGTTACTATGCTCAGTTATTTCTCCCTTTCTGGGATAGCCCCTCTGCCTACGGCGTGATATCGTAACTATTTTTTGAACATTGCAGCAAATTTGCTGAAAAATCCCTTCGTCTCCTCCAAATCCAAGAAGGGGACTTCCTCTCCCATAATGCGGCGGCAGATATTCATGTAAGCCTGTCCGGCCTTGGAATTAGAGCCTACCAGCGGCTCCCCGGTATTGGTGGCGATGACAACCTGCTCGTCATCCGGCACCACGCCAATCAAATCCACTGCAAGTATCTCTACCACGTCGTCGCTGGACATCATATTGCCCTCCTTCACCATGTCGGTGCGGAGACGATTGACAATCAGATGGTTTTTCCTGATGTCGTTGGCCTCCAAAAGGCCGATAATTCTGTCCGCATCCCTCACGGCAGACACTTCCGGAGTTGTCACCACCAAGGCCCTGTCAGCCCCTGCGATGGCATTCTTGAATCCCTGCTCGATTCCGGCGGGACAGTCCAGCAAAATATAATCAAACTCTTCCTTCAGCGTTTCAGACAATTTCTTCATCTGCTCCGGCGTCACTGCCGTCTTGTCCTTGGTCTGGGCAGAAGGGAGCAGATAGAGGTTGGGATAGCGTTTATCCTTGATCAGAGCCTGCTTAATCCGACAATTGTTCTCCACCACGTCCACCAGGTTATACACGATGCGGTTCTCCAGACCCATCACTACATCCAAATTGCGAAGTCCTATATCTGTATCAATGAGTACCACTTTCTTTCCCTGCATCGCAAGGCCTGTTCCCACATTTGCCGTGGTGGTAGTCTTGCCCACACCACCCTTACCGGATGTAATAACGATTACTTCTCCCATGAATTTATTCCTCCTAAATGAATAATTATAATGAAAGCTCTTCTATTGGAATACGTCCCCTGTCAGCGGAGATTCAC
>CASGVX010000276.1 GCA_949346185.1 uncultured Lachnospiraceae bacterium | reverse complement strand
CGGATCACAGCCTGAATCTGTCAAACCGGGACGGCGTCCACGGATATTGACAAGACACTGTATCCGGGAATTACGGTATCCAGCGCCACTGTCAAGATTGATGGGAAGGTGGTGACAGATGCCCCCATTGAGTTGATTGAAAAGGATGATGAGAAGGGCTATCTGAATTTCATGGCGATTAATATATATCAGAAAGCTCCTCTTCCCAATACCTTCGGGCTGGGTGCTGCAAACGAAAACGAGACGCTGGCAATCCCCCAGAAGAGTATTGAAATCAGCTTTAAGATCAGCGGGCTGGCAAAGCCGCTGGCAGATATTGCCAACGGCAACTACATCAATCCTGAAACCGGGGAAAAGATTCCTAGTTCCAACAACAATCAGCCGAATCAGCCCAAGCCTAGCACCACGCCTGCATTGAAGAAGGGTGCCACTTTTACCTCAGGAAATTATAAGTACAAGGTTACCAAGGCGGCCACTTCTAAGAAGAAGGGAAGCGTCACTCTGACCGGTTTGGCGAAGAAGGGGAAATCTGCCAAGAAGCTTTCTGTTGCCACCGCGGCGAAGGATAAGAATGGAGCGAAATATACGGTCAATGCCATTGGAACGAAGGCGTTCAGCGGTGCGAAGGCAACGTCCATTACCTTGAATAAATATATCAAGAAAATTCCTTCCTCAGCCTTTAAGGGCTGCAAGAAGTTGAGCAGCATAACCTTCAAGGCGAAGCTGTCCAAGGTTTCTAAGAATGCCTTTAAGAGTTGCAAGAAGACCATTAAGGTAAAGGGCACGGCGAAGAAGGCAAATAAGAAATTGTTAAAGAAGACATCTTATAAGAAATTTAAATAAGGTGCGAGGTTCCACCAAGGAAGAACGCAAAACCAGTGTTCTTCAGCGGACTGCCGCCCGGGATATTTCTCGGGCGGCAGTTCCTGTTTTTCTCCGTGTTTCTCTAAGAAAAATGCTTTCGCCATTATTTCCAGCGAAATGAGGGGGAGAAGATAGGCACTTGAGAATACTACTGGGAAATGTTATACTATCTAAAATACTGTCATAAATTGGAGGCTAGTAACATGGAAAAAATAGATCAATCCCATATCAGAAACTTTTGCATCGTGGCTCATATCGACCACGGAAAATCTACCTTGGCAGACCGCATTATTGAAAAGACCGGGCTTTTGACCAACAGGGAGATGCAGGCGCAGGTGCTGGACAATATGGAATTGGAGCGGGAGCGGGGCATTACCATCAAGGCTCAGACGGTGCGTATCGTATATCAGGCGAAAAATGGGGAGGAATACGTCTTCAATTTGATTGACACGCCAGGGCACGTGGATTTCAATTACGAGGTATCCCGCAGCCTAGCAGCCTGCGAGGGGGCTATTCTAATCGTGGATGCTGCTCAGGGCATTGAGGCTCAGACCTTGGCCAACTGCTATCTGGCTTTGGACCATGACTTGGAGATTATGCCGGTCATCAATAAGATTGATTTGCCCAGCGCAGAGCCGGATCGGGTGAAGGAAGAGATTGAGGACGTAATCGGACTGGACGCATCGGAGGCGCCGCTGATTTCTGCCAAGATGGGGACGAATATCCAAGAGGTGCTGGAGCAGATTATCCAAGTGATACCGGCGCCATCAGGAGCGGAGAATGCCCCTTTCAAGGCATTGATTTTTGATTCTATCTACGACGCCTACAAGGGCGTGATTATCTTCTGCCGCATTTTTGACGGGACGGTCAGGAAGGGAGAGGAAATCCTGATGATGGCCACCGGCGCCAAGGCGGAGGTGGTGGAAGTGGGGATTTTCGGTGCAGGCCAGTATATTCCTGCAGAGGAACTTTCCGCCGGGATGGTGGGCTATATTACCGCCAGCCTGAAAAATGTGCAGGATACCAGAGTGGGCGATACGGTGACGCTGGCACACAATCCCTGCGATGAAGCACTGCCGGGCTATAAGAAGGTACAGCCCATGGTGTACTGCGGCATGTATCCGGCAGACGGGGCAAAATATAATGATTTGCGGGATGCCTTGGAAAAGCTCCAGCTCAACGATGCATCCCTGCAGTTTGAGGCGGAGACTTCCGTTGCATTGGGATTTGGCTACCGCTGCGGATTTCTGGGGCTTTTGCATCTGGAGATTATTCAGGAGCGGCTGGAACGGGAGTACAATCTGGACTTGGTAACCACGGCGCCAGGAGTAATCTATCATGTATACAAGACCAGCGGGGAGATGGTGGAGGTGACCAATCCCTCCAATCTGCCGGATCCCTCGGAGATCGAGCACATGGAGGAGCCCATTGTGTCTGCGGAGATTATGGTGACCACGGAATACGTGGGGGCAATCATGTCCCTGTGCCAGGAGCGCAGGGGAACCTATCTGGGCATGGAATATCTGGAGGAGACTAGGGCTCTGTTAAAATACGACCTGCCCTTGAATGAGATTATCTATGACTTCTTTGATGCCCTGAAATCCCGTTCCAGAGGCTATGCCTCTCTGGATTATGAGATGAAGGGCTATGCGCCTTCTAAGCTTGTGAAACTGGACATGCTCATCAATAAGGAGGAGATCGATGCCCTGTCCTTCATCCTGCATGCGGATACCGCCTATGAGCGGGGGCGGAAGATGTGCGAGAAGCTGAAGAAGGAGATTCCCAGACAGTTATTTGAGATTCCCATCCAGGCGGCTATCGGCAGCAAGATTATCGCTAGGGAGACGGTGAAGGCTATGCGGAAGGACGTGCTGGCAAAGTGCTATGGCGGAGATATTTCCCGAAAGAGGAAGCTCTTAGAGAAGCAGAAGGAGGGCAAGAAGCGGATGCGCCAGTTTGGAAATGTGGAAATCCCCCAGCAGGCATTTATGAGCGTGCTGAAGCTGGATGAAGAATAGCTGCTGCGAATGGTGACGAAGGATAGATCGTGGAAAGGGGTTTGCAGGGATAGCCTGTTGCCATCATGGAAGAGCGAACTATTTTGAAAAGGATTGCGGGAAGTACATGAAAGGTGAGTGATGATGGGAAATAGAAAGCAGGACTGCGGCCTGTATATCCATATTCCCTTTTGCGCGAGGAAATGTCTGTACTGTGATTTTCTGTCCGGGGAGGCGGAAGCGGAAGTCAGAGAAGCGTATATTCAGGCGTTGCTCCGGGAACTGGAAGCTTGGAGGGGAATCTTACGGGGATATCGGTTGAAAACCATCTTTGTGGGGGGCGGTACGCCCACCTGCCTCTCGCCGGGACAGATGGAGAAGTTTTTTCAGGGGCTCCTCCGTGTGCTCTCTCCTTTAGAAAAGGAGGAGGAACTGGAATTTACGGTGGAGGCAAATCCTGGGACGGTGCTTCCGGAGCACCTTTCCCTTTTTCGGGAGGCGGGGGTAAACCGGGTCAGTTTGGGGCTGCAGTCCGCCCAGGACAGGGAACTGC
>CASGVX010000275.1 GCA_949346185.1 uncultured Lachnospiraceae bacterium | reverse complement strand
AGAATGAGACCCACAACCATCCTACGGAAATCGAGCCCTTTGGCGGCGCGGCTACCTGCCTGGGCGGCGCTATCCGGGATCCCCTGTCAGGGCGGGGCTACGTGTATCAGGCCATGCGCGTGACGGGAGCGGCGGATCCCACCGTATCCATGAAGGATACCTTGGCAGGAAAGCTCCCTCAGAGAAAGATTGTGACGGGAGCGGCTCAGGGATACAGTTCCTATGGAAACCAGATTGGTCTTGCCACCGGCCTGGTCAATGAGGTCTATCATCCCAATTATGTGGCAAAGCGCATGGAGATTGGGGCGGTGATGGGAGCGGCTCCCCGCCGAAACGTCATTCGGGAAAACAGCGATCCGGGGGACATCATCATCCTTCTAGGCGGGCGTACCGGCAGGGATGGCATTGGCGGGGCTACCGGTTCCTCCAAAGCCCACACCACCCAGTCCATCGACGTATGCGGCGCAGAGGTGCAGAAGGGAAATGCTCCCACGGAGCGGAAGATTCAGAGGCTTTTCCGCCGGGAGGAAGTCAGCTCTATCATTAAAAAATGTAATGATTTCGGCGCAGGCGGGGTGTCTGTCGCCATCGGCGAGCTGGCGGAAGGACTGACGGTAAATTTGGACAAGGTGCCGAAGAAGTATGCGGGACTGGATGGGACGGAACTTGCCATTTCCGAGTCCCAGGAGCGCATGGCCGTGGTGGTAGACAAGAAGGATGTAGACAAAATGCTTGCCTTTGCTCAGGAAGAGAATTTGGAGGCGGTGGCCGTGGCAGAAGTCACGGAGGAGCCCAGGCTGGTACTCTCCTGGAGGGGGAAGGTGATCGTAGATATTTCCAGGGCATTCTTGGATACCAATGGCGCCCATCAGGAGACAGATGTGACAGTGACTATGCCGGAACGGGCAGGGAACTATTTTGAGCAGAAGAGGGATACTTCCGATGTGAAGCGTGCATGGCTGGACACCTTGCATGACTTGAACGTATGTTCTCAAAAGGGGCTGGTGGAGATGTTCGACAGTTCCATCGGTGCCTCTACGGTAACTATGCCCTACGGTGGAAAGCGGCAGCTCACGCCGATTCAGACTATGATTGCGAAACTTCCTGTCCTGTCTGGCAAATGCGATACGGTGACCATGATGAGTTATGGGATGGATCCCTATCTCACCAGCTGGAGCCCCTATCACGGGGCTGTATACGCAGTAATTTCCTCTGTGGCAAAGATTGTGGCCTCCGGGGGAGATTATAAAAAGATTCGCTTTACGTTCCAAGAGTATTTCCGCCGACTTGGGAAAAATTCCAGACGATGGGGAGAGCCTATGGCAGCGTTGCTGGGTGCCTATGATGCCCAGATGAAGCTGGGACTTCCCTCTATCGGCGGGAAAGATAGCATGTCCGGCACCTTTGACGATATTGACGTGCCCCCCACCCTCTGCTCCTTTGCAGTGGATATTGCAAAACAGCAGGATGTGGTGACGCCGGAGTTAAAGAAGGCAGGGAATGTGCTGGTGAAGTTTGACATTGCAAGGGATGCCTATGATTTGCCGGAGTATCCCCAGTTGATGGCTCTCTATGATGAGATTGCCAAGATGATTCGGAACAAGGTGCTGGTGTCTGCCTATGCAGTGGGATTTGGCGGCATCTGCGAGGCGGTGAGCAAGATGGCCTTCGGCAACGGATTGGGCGTGGCAGTGGATGATTCCGTGACTGGGGATGCCCTCTTTGCCAAGGACTATGGCTCTATTATCGCAGAGGTCTCTCCAGAGAAGTTGACGGAAATCACGGCAGAATATGCAGAGATTGGCCGGGTGACAGAGAAAGCTGAGTTTGTCTGCGGCGGTGTGGCCATCTCCATGGAGGAGGCCTTGGAGCAGTGGACGAGCCGATTGGAGAAGGTGTTCCCCACCCGTTCCGGCGTGGAGAGCAAAATATTGGAAGACAGACTCTATGACACCCGGGCGGTGGATGGCAAGAAGGCAGTGTATGCGGCGAAGAACAGAGTTGCCCGCCCCCGAGTATTTATTCCGGTATTTCCGGGTACGAACTGCGAGTACGATACGGCGAGGGCGTTTGTATCTGCCGGGGCAGAAGTGAAGACGCTGGTATTTAAGAATATGTCGGAAAGTCAGATTGTGGAGTCGGTGGACGCCTTTGCGGATGCCATCAGGGAATCCCAGATTCTCATGTTCTCCGGGGGATTCAGTGCCGGGGATGAGCCGGATGGCTCTGCCAAATTCATTGCCTCGATTTTCCGCAACCCTAAAATCATGGATGCGGTACATGATCTGCTGCACCAGCGGGATGGCTTGACCCTGGGCATCTGCAATGGATTCCAGACATTGATTAAACTGGGGCTGGTGCCATATGGGGTGATTAAGCCCCAGGCAGCGGACGCCCCCACCTTGACCACCAATAGTATCGGAAGACATATTTCCAAGTCTGTTTACACCAAGGTATGTACCAATAAATCTCCTTGGCTGATGGAAGCGGAATTGGGAGGGGTGTATGCCATTCCAGCCTCCCATGGGGAGGGACGATTCGTGGCGCCGGAGAGCGTCATAAACGACCTTTTTGCCAATGGCCAGGTGGCTACCCGCTATGTGGACTTGGATGGGAATCCTACCATGGATGAGGACTTTAATCCCAATGCCTCCTATGCGGCCATTGAGGGGATTACCAGCCCTGACGGCCGCATTCTGGGCAAAATGGCACACTCTGAGCGCATCGGGGACGGAGTTGCCATGAATATTTATGGTGAGCAGGATCAGCGGATTTTTGCATCTGGGGTGAATTATTTTAAGGGCTGAAAAATGGATGCGGCCAATAGAGATGTGGACGATGGAATGCGGAAAGGTATGGGATTATAATGAAAGTGAAAAAGATATGTTATCAGGCATTTTACGGTATTTTTGTATTTGCCTTTGCGTTGGTACTGGGAAAGGTTCTCTTTGGAGACGTGATTCACGGCCATAATACGATTACCCTTCTTTTCTATATGGTGCTGGGCGCAGGAGTGATGCTCCTGGCCTATCATCTGCTGGTAAAGCATCAGATATTGATTGAGAAATATGACAAAATGATTCTCATAGTATTTCTCGTGGCTTATGGGATTATTTTGTTAGTGAATGGCTTCGCCCTGCGGTTTACGCCGGCTTTTGACATGGATGCGGTGTATGGCGGGGCAGTCCAGTGGGTGAAGGAGGGTTCTTTTTCCAATTATTATGAGTATTTCGGGTATTTTCCCAATAATCTGGGGGCGATGACGGTGCTGCACGCTGTCTTTTCCTTGGCTTCTCTCTTTGGGATATCTGATTTCTTTGCCGTGGGAATCGTGTTTAATTCCCTGCTGATTACGGCGACAGTGCTGGTAGTATTCTTGTTCGTGAAATTGGCGTAATGAAGGCAATTGGTATTCCCTGTTATAA
>CASGVX010000274.1 GCA_949346185.1 uncultured Lachnospiraceae bacterium | reverse complement strand
AGCCCATATCGTAAAGGGGATTGTGGCACCTGCACTCACTGCGGTAGAAATCCCAGACCTCGTAGTCGCTCCAATCAATGATCGGGTTGACCACCGTCTTTGCCTTCATCTCGCATTTCTCAAAAAGCCTCCTCCTGTCGTCATTGTCCGTCAGGAGCATCTTTTCATCCGATACACGGATAATGTCTTTCTTTTTTGCCGCTATTACCTCATAGCTATCCCGCCCCTCCCTTGACCTGCTCTCATCCCACCGCACCCCGGTGGCAATCATGCGGTTTGCGCACCCGGTCTCCTTCAGCACGCTGCAGCAGTACCGCACCCGCCTCGTGGGCGGCATCAGTTTCTTGGGGATCAGATTCCACATGGTCAGCCTCCCCTCTGGGCGTGCATGATAGTCAATATTGCACCTGATTCCACGCAATTCCAACCCCCGGAATACTTTGCGGATGTGCTGGATTGTCTGGGGCGCATCTGCCGTGGTGAGGCTGTGATGGATCTCAAAAGGGATGCCAGACCGTAAAAACAGTTCTAGCATCACATCACTGTCCTTGCCGCCGGAATAGGTGCATACCAGAGGCTTGCCGTAATAGCCCAGCGACATCCCGCTCCCTGTCCGCATCCTCTCGATTGCCTTCTCTTCTACATCCATCCCAGCCTCCACAGAACCCACCGGAGCCATCCACCCTCACGCCTCCTCCGGCGCAGCTCCCTTTTTAATTCAAGCGTCGTAAACTCCTCCAGGAACGGATGCCCCTCTGCCTTCTCGTCACACTTCCTAAACATCCGAATCCCCTCCTTCATCCAACATCCCAAAATCCGTATTGTACGAAAAACCGCACCCATTCCATCCACGCCCGCAATCATTCCGCTCTGCAGGCCTGTCCCGCAGCTCCCCCTCATTCCCATCCATATAATTATCCCTCGTCTCTATATTCATCTTAATCTCCTTTCTGCCGTTCTCGCATCACGGCTCCGCCTGCCAGCCTTGCAATGGCCCTCTTCATGCTCCTCTCGTCATCGTCCCAGGCGAAATCCATTTCGCCCATCGGCTTCCTGGCCTTCCCATTGCAGCGGTCTGCCACCGTCTGGCGACTGCAGAAGCTCCGTCTTGCGCATTCCCTTGCAGAAGGATAAACCTCCACAACCTCCCCCGAGCCATCCAGCCTCGCCACCGGCCTCCTCCTAGACTTCGCCCCATTCAGCCTTCCCAATTCCTCCTTGGAAATGTAGGAAATATTCTGGATGTAGTTATCACCCTGGCATCCATTCAAATGATAAGCCACGCATCCCTCCGAAGGCTCCCCAAGGAAAGTCCTTGCCATGATCTGCACCAATATCTCCTCCTTCGGTCTGCCTTCCTTGGTAAGCTTAACCACCAGCCTCTGGCTTCCCCTCATCTTCTTTTGGTACGCAGTCATTCTTCTGGTCTTCCCACTCCGGTAAACCCTTCGGATGTTCCCCTCGGTATCTGCCTGGTACTTCCCTCCATATCCCGGGATATCCTTCCATTTATGCATCATGATGTGCCTGTTCCTCCTTGTTTTCGTACAACTCGTGCGTGCCATCCAGCACCCTCGCCTCGTCCTCGCTCTCAAAATACCAGCCATAGGGCTCCAGGGCCTTGTATCCCTCCATCAAGGCATGACCCTTCTCCCGGCTGAACTCCAGATTGTAAGTAAATGTCTCCTTGGTTCCGGCCATGGCCGCATCAAGGATGACCAGCATCTGATGGAGCAGGCAAAGGCTTTCTGCCTTCTTCCCTGCTTCCCTCCTTTCTTCATCCGTGCACTCATACTCATCTTTATCGAGAAAGAACCGCCTGATGGTTGATTTGTATATGCCGCTCCCGATGAATGCCATCGCCCTCCACAGCAATTCCATTTCCCCTGCCTCGTCCTCGGCTGCATCGATTTTTCCAGAAATAATGTTCCGCACAAGATCCCTCCTCCTGGCTGAACTCTCCTTTAAAATCTCCCTGATCTGCTTCTTAATCCCCGCCTTCCTTCTCTCCTCCTTCTCGTATGGCGAAAGCTCCCTCTTCTCCTTTGGCGCCTTTATGATGACCTTGAGCGTCCTGTACCATAAAAGGTAATACATCTGTCCCTCTTCCTTTGGCATGCGAAGCTGCTTTGGAACATCCTTTTCTAAATCAAATTCCCTTACCGTTTTCCATTTGCTTGAATACATTTCGTTTTCTATCTTTTGGGTTGCCTTTTTCACTCCAATTTTTTTCAGCATATCCTTAATAGCCCTGGCGTTCTCTGCTCTTTTCGCTTTCGCAACCGCATTGTGAACCCGATTAATTACGTCCCTGGAATTATCCGACTTTTTCAGAATCTCGTTTCTAGTCTCGACATCCTCAACCTTCTCCAATTCGCTTAAGACCCTGACAGACAGCTGGAAGCCCTCGTCCCTCTCTTTCTCCTCCAGCGTCTCTTTATCCAGCTTCGCAATATTCAGCCGGTGGTAGATGGTGGTCTTTGAAAACCCGGTCTTTTCCTTGATTCCCTCCACCGTGTCCCCCAAGTCCAGCATCATCTGGAAGCCCTCCGCCTGCTCCAGAATCGTCAGGTCGCTCCTCTGCATGTTCTCCTCCAGCATGATGGAAACCTGCTGCCTCTTGTCAAGATTGCTGACAATCCGGCAGGGCACCGCTTCAATCCCCGCCATCTTGGCCGCCTCCAGCCGCCTGTTCCCAATCAGCACATGAAAATCGCTTTCAGGGCCAATCTTATCAGCACTTGTTTGCTCCTCCGGCGGCATGTAGAACCCGATGGGAATAATGGTTAGATTCTGCATCACCCCATTTTTCTTGATGGATTCTGCCAGTTCGGATACGTCCCCCAAATCCTTCCTAGGGTTATCCGGGTGGTGGAACAATCTCTCCACCTCGATCTGCACGATGCCGCCATCATCCTTGGCCATGCTGCGCTCTATATTATTATTCATGATTGTCTCCTTCCTTTATTTGGAGGACTGCTGCCCTCCGGTTCTGCCCAATTCATCCCCGCTACATTTTTGAACCTTTCTCCGGGGACTGCCGCCCCCGGCACTGCATGTTTCCAGTTGCTGTATGTGATACGCAATTATGCGGTACAGCCTAGTATAATTTCCCGCCCATCAGCCTCCTCACAACCTCTTCCCCCGGAAACAGCCCTCCCACCATGGGCACCTTCCGAAAATGCTTGTCAAAATACCTGCTCGTCCTCCCCAGTTTCCGGCTGATGGTATCAATATCAAAATAATCGCCCTCCGGGAACAACTCAAAAAGTTTCCCCTGCAGTCCTCTCTTTAATGCCAAGTCCTTCTCCCGGTTTCGGTGCGGGCCGTCATCCCCCTCATGCTCCTCCAATGTCATCTCTGCCAGGTTCAAATCAAAGTCCAGACCTCCCTGGCTCCTGAACACGATGTGGTGCTTGTGCATCCCGAAAATATCATTTCCCATATCCATTATCCCTTTCTATCGGCATGTCA
>CASGVX010000273.1 GCA_949346185.1 uncultured Lachnospiraceae bacterium | reverse complement strand
CCCTCTTTCTTCTTGATTTTCTCTGCAGAAACCTGAGCCGGCGTAAAGTCTGCCACTGCCGCAGCCTTGATAATCGCATCCTGGGATGCGGCCGCCCGGGTCACCGCCTCAAACATTTCCCTAGCGCTAGTCACCGGCACTACATCCACAAAGGGAGGCGGCTGGATTTCGGCAGGACCAGTAACCAGAGTGACCTCCGCTCCTCGGAGCATCGCCGTCTTAGCGATGGCATACCCCATCTTACCTGTAGAATGATTAGAGATGAAGCGCACTGGATCAATGGCTTCCATCGTAGGCCCAGCCGTGACCAGCACTTTCTGCCCCGCCATATCCTTCTCCCAGGCAATCTCCCGCAAGATATAATTAAGCAATGTCTCCTCAGATGGAAGTTTCCCCGCTCCCACGTCCCTGCAAGCCAGAAGCCCGGTATCCGGCGTAATCACCACATAGCCATGGCGTTTTAACTTTTCCAAATTCTCCTGAACAATGCTATTTTCATACATATTGGTATTCATGGCCGGAGCCACTATTTTCCGGCAGGGACACGCCATCACCGTAGTGGTAAGCATATCATCCGCAATCCCCCCGGCAATCTTGCCGATAACATTGGCAGAAGCAGGAGCCACCAAAACCACGTCCGCCTGCTTTGCCAATGCCACGTGCTCCACGCTGTACTGAAAATTTCGGTCAAAAGTGTCAATCAGGCACTTATGCCCTGTCAATGTCTCAAAAGTAATGGGATTGATAAACTGGGTGGCATTCTCCGTCATTAGCACATGGATATCCGCATTTAATTTTGACAGCATACTGGCCAAATTCGCTATCTTGTAGGCGGCAATGCTCCCCGTAACCCCCAATACCACAGTCTTTCCCTGCAACATATCTACCTCGAATCCTCGCAGCTGCTATCCCCGCTCATTCGTCCCTCCACGCGATAAATCTACCTGCGAATAACAGCTCCTCACAATAAAATCTGAAATATCCATTTCCACCTGCGCAACATCCTGCAATCTGTCTCAAAAATCAAACATCCTGAGACAGCACTCCATACTTCTCATAGCGAGCCACTTTCTTAATCTTGTTATCCTCGTCAACAAATACCACGTAGGGCTTATGATCCTTTGCCTCCTCCGGTGAAAGTTCGCAGTAGGACATAATAATGATATGATCACCTGTCTGCACCATTCTGGCGGCAGCTCCATTCAGGCAAATCATTCCATTGCCAGGCTCCCCTGCGATGGTATAAGTTTCGAAACGGCTCCCATTCTCCACATCCACGATTTGCACTTTCTCATATTCAAAAATCCCCGCCGCCTCCATAAGATCCGGGTCAACGGTAATGCTCCCCACGTAATTCAGTTCCGCCTGTCTCACCACTGCACGGTGGATTTTTCCCTTCAACATCGTCACTGTCATAGTCTTTCTCCCTTCCTCTGCAATCATATCCATTCATCGCCCTATTACCACTGTTGTTCTTCGCAACTGTCCATTCCTTTTTTACATCGAACTTATGCAAGCCTTGCTTCCAGCCAGTACTTTTTCATATCTCGCCACTAGCCAGCCCCTATTCATAAATAAAATTATCAATAAGCCTGGTCTTGCCGATATACACCGCAATGGCCACCAGAACTGGCTTATGAATCTCCTCCACCGGCTCCAAAGTGTTCCAGTCCACCACTTCCACATAATCAATCTTAGCCAGAGGCTCTGCCTGTATTTCTTTCCTAATCCGTCCGGCCAAGGCTGCCGCACTTTTCTCCCCGCCCTCCACAGACTCTCTGCCCTTCTTCAATGACCGGGACAAAACAAGCGCCGCATTCCTTTCATCCTGATTCAGATAGGTGTTTCTGGAACTTTTTGCCAGACCATCCTCCTCTCGCACGATGGGACATCCCACAATCTCTATGCCAAAACTCAAGTCATTGACCATATGGCGAATCACTGCCAGCTGCTGGGCGTCCTTCTGCCCAAAATATGCCCTGTCCGGCTCTGCAATGTGAAATAATTTCGCCACCACCGTGCAAACACCCCTGAAATGAATGGGACGGCTTTTCCCGCACAAGCCTTCGGTCAGCGTATTCATATCCACATAGGAGGAAAAGCCTTCCGGATACATCTCTTCCGGCTGGGGATGGAAGATCAAAGACGCCCGAGCCTCCTCGCACAGAGCCGCATCTCGTTCCATATCTCTAGGATAACTCTCCAAATCCTCCGATGGACCAAACTGCATGGGATTTACAAACACGCTCACCACCACCCGGTCATTTTCTGCCACCGCTCGGTCAATCAGGCTCTTATGCCCCTCGTGAAGATATCCCATGGTGGGCACGAGCCCTACGGAAAGCCCTTCCCGATGCCATGAGCGCACCTGCTCCCTCACTTTTTCTACTGTCTCTACGATTTTCATTGCATTCCTCTCCCATTGCTATCGTCATTCACAATTATGATTAATATAACTTCTCTATCACTTCATCCTCTATCTGATAGGTATGCTCCTCTGCCGGGAAACTGCCATCCTTCACAGCTCTGTCATACGCTGCAAATGCCTCCGTCATCACCTTTCCCACATTGGCAAACTGCCTCACAAACTTGGGAACAAAATCCGTGAACATGCCTAGCAGATCTTGGTATACCAGTACCTGCCCATCGCATTGGTTTCCCGCACCAATGCCAATAGTAGGAATATCTAATTTTTCCGTCACCAGAGCCGCCAATTTGGCCGGAACGCACTCTAGAACCACCGCAATGGCTCCGGCTTCCTGTACCGCCAGAGCATCCTCTATTAATTTCTTCGCCGCCTCCTGACTCTTTCCCTGCACCTTAAATCCGCCAAAGGCATTGATGGACTGGGGTGTCAGTCCCAGATGTCCCACCACTGGGATTCCAGCCTCGGTAATTGACTTAATCTGAGGGCAGACGCTTCTTCCTCCCTCTAATTTCACCGCTCCGGCTCGTCCTTCCTTCATCAGCCGCCCCGCATTCATCACCGCATCATAAACTGATGTCTGGTATGACATAAAGGGCATGTCTATCACCACAAGAGCGTTTTTCGCACCCCTCGCCACCGCCGCCCCATGGTGAATCATATCCTCCATGGTCACAGAAATGGTATCCTCGTATCCCAAAATCACGTTGCCCAAAGAATCTCCCACCAAAATGGAATCAATTCCCGACTCGTCCACCAGCTTCGCCGTGGAATAATCATAAGCGGTGAGCATGGTGATTTTCCGGCCCTCTTCCTTCGCTTTCTGAAATGTCGTCACTGTCTTTTTCATAGTCAGTCCTTTCCGAATATCTGCCTAAATGGTTACTATTCGCAAATTTGGTATAGGTGTAAATAGCAACCCTAAATGTTTTACGGTCAGATTTCTAAGTTACATATCCTGACGTGCCAATAGATGCCTTAATCTAGCGTAATCCCGATCTGGATTCTTCTTTTCAGCAATGGACTCCTTTCCAGGCCTTCCAAAGCGTACTCCCTTTGCTTTTGCGGCGGCA
>CASGVX010000272.1 GCA_949346185.1 uncultured Lachnospiraceae bacterium | reverse complement strand
TAACCATGCTCCTGTCCGACTGAATCCGGCCGTCCCCATTAATGGTCACAATCTCCCCCGGCTCCACATCCCGGACAAAAGCGGCACCAATAGTATCCAAAGCGCAACTCTCAGAGGAGATGATATAGGCATTGTCCCGCCTGCCAATGCACAGCGGACGGAAGCCAAAGGGATCTCTGGCGCCGATCAGCTTCCTAGGACTTGCCACCACCAGAGAATAAGCCCCCCGAATCCTCTGCATCGCCCTCTGGACAGCCTCCTCCACCGTGGGGGTCTTCAGCCGCTCTCTGGCAATGAGATAGGCAATCACCTCGGAGTCAATCGCAGTCTGGAAAATCGCCCCGCTATTCTCCAATTCGTCCCTGAGTTCCAGAGCATTCACCAGATTGCCATTGTGAGCCAGACTCAAGGTTCCCTTCACATAATTTAACACCAAGGGCTGGGTATTTTCCGCAACACTGGCTCCCGCCGTGGAATATCGCACATGTCCCACGCCGATATCCCCCTTCATCCCCATCAGCTTCTCTGCGTCAAACACCTCATTCACCAGCCCCATGCCCTTGCATGTGCTGGCGTTCCGCTTGGGTCCTTCCGTCCTGCTCACCGCAATGCCGCAACTCTCCTGCCCCCTGTGCTGCAGAGAAAAGAGTCCATAATAAATGGAGGATGCCACATCATTCCCATCCAGGTCGTACATCCCAAAGACGCCGCATTCCTCCCCCAGTTTTGGCTCTTCCCCATCAGAAAACATGCAGGCCTGTCTCCCGCATTCCTGACATTTTCCCAAACCGTATCCATTCTGCCTATCTTCCATGTTGTCCTCCATGCTGGATCTTTTGCAATAAAACCTCCATGCAAGCATGTAGCATGCTCGTTCGCCAGGCTTTACTTTTACAATAATTCAATACATTTTATTATATCAACTGCCGCCGCAAACCGCAAGTGGTGCACCCTACTTTTTCTTGGGCTTCTTCGCTTTCTTCGGCGTGCTGGCAGGTGCCGGGATATAGGAGGGCGTGGGGGCAGGGGTTGCCAGCACCTGCTCTCTGGTCAGAAGCTCCCTCTGGATTTTCACCGCCAGAATCCGAAGTACCGACTCCTCCAGCCGCTTTTCCGTCAATTTCCCCGACTTTACCTTCCCGAGAATTTCCTGATACGCCTGATCCAAACTCTGAGGCATCAGCACCACGTCCGCCCCGGCCTTCACCGCATTGTAGGCAGCTTCCCCCGAAGTATAGTGGTCGGTGATGCTGGCCATATCAAAGGCATCCGTGATAATCACTTTCTCAAATCCCAGTTCCTGCCGCAGGATTGTCTGCATCATCAAATCCGATATGCTGGCAGGAATAGAGCTTTCCGTCACCTTGCTCACAGAGATATGGGACATCATGATAAAATCTGCCCCGGAGGCAATTCCTGTCTCAAAGGGCAAGAAGTCCGTCTTTCGCAGCCTGGCAATGCCGCTGTCAATATCCACGCTATTCTTGTGGGTATCCCCATTGGAAGAGCCCTGTCCTGGAAAATGCTTCAGGGTGGCACAGATATTCACCTTATTCAGCCCTTGGACGAAGGCATTCACATGGTCAGATACCTTTTCCGGATCATCTCCGAAGGAGCGGTTGCCTATTTCCGCATTCAATTCGCTGGTCTTTACATCGGCCACCGGGGCAAAATCCACATTGAACCCCAGTTCGCCAATCTCTGTCCCGATTGTTTTCGCCATCTCATAGGTGTACTGATCATCCTTGGTATTCCCAATCTCCTCTGCGGAGGGAAAGATCGTATGCCCCATCTCCGGCTTGGAGGCAATGCGAGCCACATCTCCCCCCTCCTCATCCACGCAGATAAAAAGGGGGGTGCGGCTGGCTTCCTGAAGCTTCTGGTTCATGGCGGCAACCTGCTGCCTGTTCTTCAGGTTCCTGGAAAAGAGAATGACGCCGCCCACATGATACTTGGCAATGGCATTTTTCATCGTTTCCGTGGCCTTCTGAAACTCATAATAATTTCCCTTCCGATTGTCCAGCTGCTCTAAATTCACCACGAAGAGCTGTCCCACTCTCTCCTCCATGGTCATATTTTCATAATATTCCGATGCCAGAGACAACGCATCCTCCCAATCCATCACGAAGCTCTCCTCATCCGCCGCCTGATCCGAACCGGCATCCTTCTTGGCCTCATACTTTTTCACCTCCACATCGGAACGCCAGAAAGGCGCGCAGCCATCCAATGCAAGGCAGAGGCTCGTTCCCAGAACTAGCCCGCACAATCTCTTCCATATCGTATTTTTACAACTATTCATTAACATAACATTCCTCCATACTGCTGACGACTGATATCTTCCAATGCCAGTACGCTATCTCAAAGCCAACGCAAATCTCAGCACTGCCATTCCTATCCATTCCTCTCTATCTATTAAATATAATTGCAAATCCCTTCTCCTGTCAAGTTTTCGGATGCTTTCATAGTGTTTCAGCAAAAAACTCTTCAATAACAAAGCGGTCTGCCCCTGCCTGCAAACATTTTTTTAAAAAAAGGAAACTGTCCAAGCCCCGCCGCATAAGATAGGACTGTAAATAAATTAAAACCTGCCGAGCAATCGGCGGAATGGAGGATTTATGAGTGATTTAGCAGCAACAAACTGCGGCGGATGCGGCGGAAACGAAGGTGGATGCAACTGGATTATTATCCTGTTATTGCTCTGCTGCTGTGGTGGCAATGGTGGATTTGGCTTCTCTGGAGGCTGCGGCGGAGAGGGCGGCTGCGGTTCCATCATCTGGATTTTACTTATTCTTTGCTGCTGCTGCGGTGGCGGCAACGGCTTCTTCTAAGAGCCTGCCTGCCCATGCAGTCACGCTGGCAATGCCGGCACAAACCTAAAGGCACTCCGGAATACTCCGGAGTGCCTTTTCTAAGGCTTCTGCCATGTTAGTTCCCATGGAATTTCTTTTCGCCTTTCCTACAGTTCAGACAGGTTTCGTCAATCTCATAAATGGTATCGTCCTCTATGATCAATTCCCCATACTTCTGGATTGAAGCACTCTCTCCTGACATTTCGTTCGCCCGGAGCACGCCTTCTGACTCTGGCTCTTTGCCATAGTAATAATATAACATAAATCTCCCCCGTTTCTCATACTTCCAGCATATGCCGGCTTTGCCGGCACAAACAATCACGTGCCTAGAACAGTTTTATCCTGCACTGTCTAATATATGCGGGAGAGAATCATTTGGCACTGCCACCGTCACAATTCGAGGAAAATATGATCCCTGCCATAAAATCTCTTCATCCCGGAAAGTTCCGAGCTCATGGAAGCAATCATCATATCCAGTACGGCCATGGCCACCATGGACTCCACCACCACCACGGCTCTTGGAACAATGATGGGATCATGCCGCCCCCTGATTTGAATGTCAATATTTTCTCCCTGCCTATTTACGGTCTGCTGGTTTCTGGCAATGGCGCTTCATTTCGGCGACATTAAAGTTACGCCATACACGATAGACC
>CASGVX010000271.1 GCA_949346185.1 uncultured Lachnospiraceae bacterium | reverse complement strand
CCTTGGAGAAGTCCATGTGCCTTGCCGCCATACCCAGCACGATAATGTTAAATACCTTGGAATTGCCCAGTTTCTTGGCCTCCTCCATGGCGTCCATCTTGTATACAATGTGTTCCTGCTCCAGCCCTTCCACAATATTTTCCGGGTACTGAGCCGCCCCGGTCACCACAGTGATAGGCTCGATTCGCTGCTCATTGACCACGAGAACGCCATCTTTTTTCAGGAAATGGGAATAGCGAAGCGCCTCCAGCTTCTCAAAAGCAATCAATACATCCGCCTGTCCCTCTTCCACGATGGGCTCCGCCACCGCTTCCCCATAACGCACGAAGGTTACTACGCTCCCTCCCCGCTGAGCCATGCCATGCACCTCAGATAATTTCACATCGTATCCCGCATCCAGAGTAATGCCGCCGAGAATGCGGCTGGTCAGGAGCGTGCCCTGGCCGCCTACGCCTACAATCATTATATTCTTTGTCATATCTTTACCTCGCTTCAACCTTTTTATATGCCACATTCTGAATCACCGAAACTTACACAGTTTCTATCGCACCAAATTTGCATAGCTGCTGGCACAGGCCGCAGCCGTTGCACATGGTCTCATCAATGGAAATGGTGCCATCAGGATTCTTCGTCAGGGCAGGACAGCCCGGCTTCAGGCACATGCCGCATTTCTTGCAGACATCCTCCACCGGCTTGCACTTATTTGGAAATACATTGCCCTTCAGCAATACGCAGGGCGCCTTGGTGATAATGACAGAAACAGCATCCCTAGCCACCTCTTCCCTGACCACTTTCTCCAGTTTCTCCGTGTCAAAGGCATCCACCTCCGTCACATGCTCAATCCCCATAGCCTTGCACAGTTCATAGATATTAATTGCGGGCACAATCTCCCCCTTCAGCGTCTTGCCCGTGGCCGCATGATCCTGATGCCCGGTCATTCCCGTGGTAGAATTGTCCAAGATCATCACAGTTCCCGTGGCCTGATTGTATACCATATTCATCAGAGAATTAACCCCCGTATGCATAAAAGTGGAATCTCCGATGACCGCCACCCAGTTTTTAATATAATCCTTGCCCTTGGCTTTTTCCATGCCGTGGAGGGTGGAAATGCTGGCACCCATGCAAATCGTAGTGTCTATCACATTCAATGGGGGAACTGCTCCCAGAGTATAGCATCCGATATCTCCCGCCGCATGGATTCCCAACTTATTCAGAACGGAATAGACGCTCCTGTGGGGGCAGCCCGGACACAGAATCGGCGGCCTTGCCGGAACCTGTGCCGGCGCTTTGCCACTGACCTCCTCCTTCAAGATCTTTTCCCGTATCAGATTGGCAGAATACTCTCCCTGCAGGGTGAAGATTTCCTTGCCCACGGCCTCGATGCCCCAAGACTTTACCTGCTCCTCGATGACAGGCTCCAGTTCCTCAAATATGTATAGTTTGTCAACCTTGGAGGCAAATTCCTCAATCAGTTTCCTAGGCAGGGGATGCACCATGCCCAATTTCAGAATGGATGCATTGGGACATGCCTCTTTCACGTATTGATAGGGAATGCCGCTGGTGATAAATCCAATGGACGTATCACGGTACTCTGCCCTATTGATAGAAAAGCTGCAGCCATCCTCCGCCATGGCTTTCATCCTCTGCTCCACGAATACATGGCGGCCGATGGCATTTCCTGGCATCATGACGAATTTTCCCGGATTCCTCTCATAAGGCTTGTCCTCCACCTCCGTCCGCTCCTCCAGCGTGACAGTTCCCTGAGAATGAGCTAGTCGGGTGGTGGTTCTCACAATGACTGGCGTATCGTATTTTTCGCTGATTTCATAGGCAAACTTCACGAAATCCTTTGCCTCCTGGCTGTCAGACGGCTCCAGCACGGGAACCAGAGCAGCCCTGGCAACGCATCTCGTATCCTGCTCATTCTGAGAACTGTATAACCCGGGGTCATCCGCTGCCACCAGAACCAGCCCGCCATTCACTCCTCCATAGGAAATCGTATACAGCGGGTCGCTGGCCACATTCACCCCCACATGCTTCATGGAGGCCATGGCCCTGACCCCGCTGATGGAAGCGCCGATGGCAACCTCCGTGGCCACTTTCTCATTGGGCGACCACTCCGCATAAATCTCATCATACAGGACAATATTTTCGCTGATTTCCGTACTAGGCGTGCCCGGATACGCAGCGGAAACCTTCACTCCCGCCTCATAGGCTCCTCTGGCAATCGCCTCATTCCCCAACATAATCTTCTTTTCCAATTTGATATACTTCCTTTCTCGCTTTTCTTTTCCTTTATGGATCTGTACTTTTTCCCGGAAACTTAATAAAAAAAATGCCATATCAGCACGTCTTCCAGCGTACCAATCAAGATTCCGAAGCCAATGCATCCTAACGTTGTACTAGATAAAGGAATTTCTGAATACAGATATTTCTATTTTAACATATCTCCGGCATGTATTCCACCATCTATTTTTCCCAGTTTCGTTCCATTGCTTACCGTATATTACCCATCTCTTCATCCAGCCATATTTCATGAAATATTTCTTAGCATTTTTTTCTAATTATGGTATAATCTAAGGACAGTAGTTCATACAAACTTAGGAACTGTTAAGAAATAAATCTTCACATTTTGCTTACTGGAATCTCCATCTGCTGCGTTGTTGTCAGTCGCCGTAGCCCGCTACGACTTCCTCCTCCGCCTTGCAGATGAAAATTCCAGCTTACGCAAAATGCAAAGTTATTTTTTAACAGTCCCTTAGAGGAGGATTCATCATCATGCCAATAAAATTAATACCCGCATATGATCATCTGCAAGAGGTACACCAACTTTTTTCGGAATATACAGATATGCTAATCAATGGCGATTCCACTTTCGCCCAATATCTGGAAATACAAAATTACGATGATGAAATGCAACACTTGGAAAACAAATATGGCATGCCGGAAGGACGGCTATATTTGGCCTATTATGATGATAGACTAGCCGGTTGTATTGGTCTAAAAAAGATAGATTCCGCAAATTGCGAAATGAAACGCCTCTATGTAAGACCACAATTCCGCAGCAAACATATAGGCAATGTTCTCATTCGGCAAATCATTGATGATGCTAGGGAAATCGGCTATGCGCATATGCTTTTGGATACGCTGCCCTTCCTGCAAAGCGCAGTGCACCTGTACAAAAAACTGGGGTTTTATGAAATCCAACGCTATAATGATAGCCCCATGATGTCCTCTATATACATGAAATTGGATTTATAAATACGCCTTTACACATGAAACTGGATTTATAAATACATCTCTATACATGAAATCGAATTTATAAAGACGTCTCCCTCATATATGCTCTTTAAATTCAGGCATCGAAGGGTTCATTTTCACCGGGGGTGGCAAATTGTCCATTCCTTATTTCATAAACACAAAGGACACCAAGTCAAACAGCTGCCGACCGGCAAAATCCCCCTTGGCCCATGTGGTATAGCCGTCCTCCGCCACCAGATACACCGCATGCCTCCCCGTCACGAGGGAAACCTTTCC
>CASGVX010000270.1 GCA_949346185.1 uncultured Lachnospiraceae bacterium | reverse complement strand
AGTTCCGCAAGGCGGAATTTGACTTTAATGACTTTTTGGATCAGATGGCTCAGATGAAGAAGATGGGGGGCATTCAGAGCATTCTAAGCATGCTTCCCGGCATGGGGCTTCCCTCTGATTTGGAGATAGACGACAGCATTTTCAAGAATGTGGAGGCCATGATTTACTCCATGACGCTGGAGGAGAGAGGCAATCCGGATATCATCAATCCCTCTAGGAAGCGTCGCATTGCAAAGGGTGCCGGCGTGGAGATTTCCGAGGTAAATAAATTGATGAAGCAGTACGAGCAGTCCAGAAAGATGATGAAGCAGATGTCCGGCATGATGGGCGGCAAGGGAAAGAAGAGGCGCTTCGGCGGCTTGCCCAAAATGCCTTTTGGACTCTGACCGGTTATTTTGGGATGGTGATAAGTTGAATATAAGTCGCATATGCGCTTATAGATAAATTGATAATACTTATAAGGAGGTGAAATGAGATGGCAGTAAAGATTCGTCTGAGAAGAATGGGCAAGAAGAAGGCACCTTTCTATAGAGTAGTTGTAGCGGATGCTAGAGCACCTAGGGATGGTAGATTCATCGAGGAGATCGGCACTTACGATCCGAACCAGTCGCCAAGCGCTTTCAAGTTTGACGAGGAGAAGGCAAAGAAATGGCTGGCAAACGGTGCTAAGCCAACGGAAACGGTAGGCAAGCTATTAAAAGAGGCTGGCATTGCAAAGTAGTTTTGCTAAGTGAAGCGTGTCAGTAAGCTAGTCTTTCCAGATTTGTCTGGCTAGTAAGCGGGAGGGTTTTGCGTATGAAAGAGTTAGTTGAAGTATTGGCCCAGTCGCTTGTTGACCACCCGGAGGAAGTCTCTGTGACAGAGACAGAGAACGAGGGTGAAATCATTTTAGAGTTGAAGGTTGCTCCGGATGATATGGGAAAGGTGATTGGAAAGCAGGGGCGCATTGCCAAGGCGATTCGAGCCATGGTAAAGGCGGCGGCTTCCAGAACCGACAAGAAGGTTATTGTGGAAATCGGAGATTAGATTTCAGAAAACGTCTGTACCGGAAGGTATGGGCGTTTGTTGTTTCAGGAATAGGGAATTGCGCCAGCAGTTTTGGGTGAGTGGCTGGGCTTATTCTTTTTTTGGAGAGCAGGATTAGTCGGGGCGGCTGCCTTGGAGGTGGCGGTGCCGACGCAGTGAGGATAGATGGCATGGAAGATTTATTTCGGGTTGGCGTGATAGCCAATACCCATGGAATCAAGGGAGAGGTGAAGGTATTTCCCACCACGGATGATCCCCAGCGATACCGTTCCCTGAAGGAGGTCTTGCTGGATACGGGGAAGAAAAAGCATCCTCTGGAGATACAGGGCGTCAGGTTTTTTAAGAATCTGGTGATAGTGAAATTTAAAGGCATTGATAATATCAATGACATTGAGAAGTATAAGGGGAAGGATTTGTATGTCACAAGGGAGAATGCCGTGCCCCTAGCGGAGGATGAGTATTATATTGCGGATATTATCGGGGCGGAGGTGTACACGGAGGATGGCGCATTTTTTGGCACGTTAAAAGAGGTGATGGAGACTGGGGCAAACTTGGTGTATGTGGTGGAACATCAGGGACGGGAGGTGCTTCTGCCGGTAATTGATGATTGCGTGAAGGAAATCAGCCCGGAGGAACATAGGGTGGTGGTGCACATCATGAAAGGGCTTTTGTAGGAGGAAGACAGCGCTTCAGAATGGAGAAAAGAATGAATTTTCATGTAATGACCTTATTCCCGGAGATGATTACTCAGGCCATGGAGGTGAGCATCACCGGTCGGGCAATCCGAGCTGGGCTGATTAATGTCAATGCGGTAAATATCAGGGATTTTGCCAACAATAAGCACAATAGGGTGGACGACTATCCCTACGGTGGCGGGGCTGGCATGGTGATGCAGGCAGAGCCGGTGTATCTGTGCTATCAGGCAGTCAGGGATGGGATCCTGGGAAGGAAGTCCAGAGTGAATGCTGGGGCAGAGGGAGAGGCAGGCGATGATGAGAAGGGGCATGAGAAGTCCCTGCGGGTCATCTATCTTTCTCCCCAAGGAGAGACTTTTCATCAGGGCATGGCTCAGGAATTGGCCCGGGAGGAGGATTTGGTATTTCTCTGCGGGCATTATGAGGGCATTGACGAGAGAGTGCTGGAGGAGATTGTCACGGATTATGTGTCCGTCGGGGACTATGTGCTGACGGGAGGGGAACTGCCGGCACTGGTGATGATGGATGCTATTTCCAGGCTGGTGCCTGGCGTATTGAGTAATGATATCTCTGCCCAGACGGAGTCCTTTTCTGATTCCCTGCTGGAATATCCCCAGTATACCAGACCAGAGGAGTGGCGGGGAAGGAAGGTTCCCCCGGTGCTGCTGTCGGGGAACCATAAGCTTTTGGCCCAGTGGTATCGGGAGCAGTCTGTCCTGCGCACGGCGAATTACCGCCCTGACCTTCTGGAGAGGGCAGATTTGTCGCCAGAGGAAAGGAAATGGATTTCGCACATGCAAGAGAAAGGCAGTGAGTAATGAGGATGGAATGGGGAATGGGTGACAGGAGAGGGATGTGGATAGAAGGGTTTGGAAATGCAGGGAAGCGAATGGCTGCGGCGTGGCTGCTGTGCGCCCTTGCAGCATGCAGCCTGTGGGGCTGTGTCGGAAGGGATGCCCAGGAAGAGAGAACGGTCAGTGGCTTTGCCTTTGATACCACATATAGCATCACGGTATTTCAGGGAGGAAGCCGGGAAGTTTTGGATCGCTGCATCAGCAAATGCAGCGAATACGAGAGGATTTTTAGCCGAACCAGCCCGGACAGCGAAGTATATCAGGTGAACGAGATTGAAAAACTCTATGGGCAATTCCGGGAGGAGGAAGCCATTCGGAAGAAGCGTTCGGAGAAAAATGCGCAGGATTTTCATATCCGGGAGGATGGAAGCTTGGTCTGCCACATTTCTCGGGAACTGCATGATATTTTGGAAAAGGGGCTTCATTATGGAAAAGTTTCCGGGGGAGCCTTTGACATCACCATTGCCCCGGTCTCGTCTCTGTGGGATTTCAAGGGGGAAGGGAAGCGGGCGCCCCAGAAGAAGCGGATCCGGGAGGCAGTGGGGAAGGTTTCCTATCAGAAGATTTCTCTGGAAGAGGGAAAGGTGATTTTTAAGGAGCCAGGCATGGCGCTGGATTTGGGAGGAATTGCCAAGGGGTATATTGCGGATGCCCTGAAGGAGTATCTGGTGGAACATGGCGTGGAGAGCGGCATCATCAATCTGGGGGGGAATGTTCTGTGCATTGGACAGAAGCCTGAGGGCGAACCTTTCCGCATCGGAATCCAGCAGCCCTTTGCCGACAGGAATGAGACGGTGGCGGCGATTCGGGCAGAGGATTTGTCCGTGGTGTCCTCTGGGATTTATGAGAGGTACTTCCGAGATGGAGAGGGCGCGCTGTACCACCATATCCTGAATCCAAAGACGGGATATCCCTATGACAATGACCTGATGGCGGTGACGATTTTGTCAGAGAAGTCTGTGGAGGGGGACGGCTTGTCTACCACC
>CASGVX010000269.1 GCA_949346185.1 uncultured Lachnospiraceae bacterium | reverse complement strand
AGGGGGTGCATCGTTGAATTCTATCAATTTCGTTGTACCGATGAATCCCTGCCGCTGCGGGTTTTATCCTGACAGGAAGAAGTGCACCTGCACTCCCGGGGAGGTACACCGTTATCTGGACAAGATTTCCAAGCCTATATTAGAGCGTATGGATTTATGCGTGGAAACGGTGCCTTTGGAATTGAAGGACTTTTCTGGGGGAAGGAAGGGGGAGAATGAGACATCCGGGGAGATTCGGGAGAGGGTGGAGCAGGCTCATGTGCTTCAGCGGAGGCGGTATGAGGGGGAAGACTTCCGTCACAATGCGGCCATGCCTTCCAAGCTGATTGGGCGGTATTGCCCGCTGGAAGAAGAGGCGGAGGAGTATCTGCATCATGCCTTTGAGGGCATGGATTTTAGTGCCAGAGTGTATCATAAGATATTGAAGGTGAGTAGGACGATTGCGGATTTGGCGGGGGCAGAGACGATTGGGAAAGATCATGTGATGGAGGCGGTCTGCTACCGCATGGTGGACAGGAAATACTGGGGGAGGGAGGGGGCGTGATGGACATATATTATGATTTTTGGCTGTGCAGCCTTCCAGGAATTGGATATGGGAAAAGGAGGAGGCTCCTTGCATATTTTGGCTCCTCCCGGGAAATCTTTTATGGGAGAAAAGAGGCTTTCCTGGAAATTCCCAGACTGGGGGAAAAGGACAGAGAGGTGATATTTTCCGGAAGAAGCCTAGATGTGGTGAAGAGAGATTACGAGGATATGGAAAGGAGGGGGATTTCCTTTATTACTCGAGAGGAGGAGGGATTTCCAGAACAGCTGCGACAGGTTTCGGAACCGCCCTATGGAATCTTTTATCGGGGATGCCTTCCTGCCGGCGAGCTGCCTGCCGTGGCCATTGTGGGGGCTAGAAATGCTTCCGGGGAGGGGAGGGCTCTGGCGGAAAAATTTGGCCGGGAGCTGGCTGCCAATGGGATTCCAATTATCAGCGGGATGGCAAGGGGCATAGATATTGCAGCCCAGAGGGGTGCGATGCAGGCACCCGGGGGAAGAACCTACGGAGTGCTCGGCACCGGGGTGGATATCTGCTATCCCAGAAATCATCTGGATGCTTTCATGGAGATTCAGAAGCGGGGCGGCCTGCTCTCGGAATTTCCCTTGAAGACACCGCCCCTGCCCTACAATTTTCCCATGAGGAATCGGCTGATTAGCGGACTTGCCGGAGGGATTCTGGTTATTGAGGCGAAGGAGGGAAGCGGCTCGCTGATTACGGCTGAGATGGGATTGGAGCAGGGAAAAGAAATATTTGTCATCCCGGGAAGCATTTGCAATCCCCAGTACAAGGGAGGCAACGAACTGCTGAAAACAGGGGCGTGCCTCGTCACGAAGGTGCAGGATATTTTAGATGGGCTGGGGCTTTTTTTTGATGAGGATGTGGTGGAAAGAAAGAAAAAAACAAATGTAATGCTTGAAACCACAGAAAAAATAGTGTATGCTATTTTAAGTTTGGAGCCTGTTTCCATGTCCTTTCTAGTGGAGGAGACAGGTTTGCAGCCACAGAAGGTGCTGGATGCTTTGGATTCCCTGCAGCGAAGGAAGCTGGTGAGAGATGCGGGAAACCGTCATTATGCCATTTTGCTATAGTAGAGAAAATACAGCAAAATAGCCTTTGGGGGAGGGCATGATATCGTGAGCCTATCTGTGCTGCGCATACAGGGTTGAAAGGCAGGTAGTACAATGGCAAAGAATTTAGTTATCGTGGAGTCGCCATCCAAAGCGACGACAATTAAGAAATTTTTGGGAAGTACCTATGAGGTGGTTGCCTCCAATGGTCATGTGAGGGATTTGCCAAAGAGTCAGCTGGGAATTGACACGGAGAACGATTTTGAGCCAAAATACATTACTATCCGGGGAAAGGGAGAACTTCTGGCGAAGCTGCGCCGGGAGGTTAAGAAGGCGGATAAAATTTATCTGGCGACTGACCCGGATCGTGAGGGGGAGGCGATATCCTGGCATCTGTTCCATGCGCTGAAGCTGGATCCTGAGAAGACTAGGCGCATTACCTTTAATGAGATTACGAAGAATGCGGTAAAGCAATCAATCAAGCAAGCCAGGAGCATTGACATGGATCTGGTGGATGCCCAGCAGGCTAGGAGGGTGCTGGATCGGTTGGTGGGGTATCAGATCAGTCCTGTGCTCTGGGCGAAGGTGAAAAGGGGTCTCAGCGCCGGTAGGGTGCAGTCTGTGGCGCTTCGCATCATTGCGGATCGGGAGGAGGAGATCAACGCCTTTATATCCAAGGAATATTGGACCCTCACTGGGGAGTTTCGCCCGGAAGGGGATAAGAAGCCTTTCACGGCGGAGTTTTACGGCTTGAAGGATAAAAAAATGCCCATTGAATCGGAGGAGGAACTGGACCAGATCATCAAAGAACTGAAGAAGTCTAAATTCGCAGTGTCAGATATGAAGGAGACGGTGCGCACGAAGAAAAGTCCGCAGCCCTTTACCACCAGCACGCTGCAGCAGGAGGCGGCGAAGAGCCTGAACTTCTCCACGCAGAAGACCATGCGGCTGGCTCAAGGGCTTTACGAGGGCGTGAAGGTCAAGGGCAGGGGAACGGTAGGACTGATTACTTATCTGCGTACGGATTCCACCCGAGTGTCCGAGGAGGCCAAGAGCATGGCCTACAATTATATTGAAGAAAACTACGGAGCGGATTATCAAGCGGCAGGGGAGAAGAAGGCAAAGGAGGGGAAGAAGATTCAGGATGCCCATGAGGCAATCCGTCCAACTTATGTGGATATTACTCCGGCCTCTGTGAAGGATGAACTTTCCAGGGATCAGTTTCGTCTCTATCAGTTGATTTGGAAGAGGTTTCTGGCCAGCAGGATGGCTCCCGCCAAACTATCTACTACTACGGTGAAGATTGATTCTGACAAATACCGCTTTACTTCTGCGGCTTCCAAGGTGGCATTTCCCGGGTATCTCACCATATATCAGACGGAGGAAGATAAGATTGACAAGAAAGTGCTTTCTAAGAAGATTGCTGTGGGGACGGAAATGAATTCTGATTCTTTTGAGAAGAAGCAGCATTTTACCCAGCCTCCGGCTCACTTCACCGAGGCTTCTCTGGTGCGGACGCTGGAGGAACTGGGCATTGGAAGGCCTAGCACCTATGCCCCCACCATCTCTGTGATTATCAACCGACATTATGTGGCCAAGGAGAAGAAGAATCTTTACATCACGGAGCTGGGGGAAGTGGTGAACGATATCATGAAAAAATCTTTTACCAGCATTGTGGATGTAAATTTCACTGCCTATATGGAGGGGCTTTTAGACCGGGTGGAGGATGGCTCCGTGCGCTGGAAGACCGTGGTGGAGAATTTCTACCCAGACCTTCATGAGGCGGTGGAAGTGGCTCAGAAGGAACTGGAGGAAGTGACCATAGAGGACGAGGTGACGGATGTCATCTGCGAAGAGTGCGGCAGGAACATGGTGGTGAAGTATGGCCCCCATGGAAAGTTCCTAGCCTGTCCTGGGTTCCCGGATTGTCGTAATACCAAGCCCTATC
>CASGVX010000268.1 GCA_949346185.1 uncultured Lachnospiraceae bacterium | reverse complement strand
AAAGGCCTGCCAGATCTGAGTTTTTACCGTTCCATTGATACTAGAATAACGCATCAGAAGTTCATTGACAACCTCATACCAATAAACGGGAATAAATTTTGCCAAGGTCTGCACCCCATGGGAGAGATATTCCGTGGGCATGAACACGCCTCCCAAGAAGGAAAACGCCAGAGACAGCGGAGTGATGCACATCGTCACCGCCATCTCTCTCTTTGCCAGCAGACCCACCAAAAAAGCAATGGCAAGAGCCAAAAGCATATCGATCAGAAGGTTCAGAAGATAGTACGGAAATAAGCCATCGGACAGAAATTCCCTGCCAAAGCAAACCACCGCTCCGGCCACAGTAGCGCCAAGTACCACCAGCCCCACTAAGAAAATCGCCAGCACACCCTCCACATTCTGCCTGGCAAGAGGGATGGCAGATGCCATCATGCGATTCTTCACCTGCCTTTTCCGGAAGGCAAAGACCACTGCGGCCACCCCGCTTCCCAATCCGGCGATAAACATATAGGGCACGCAACGGAAGAAATTGCTGTAATTGCTATTCTCCCCATGAAGATTCATCACGGACACTTTCGCCCCCGGAGCATCCTGAATCTTCTGATACCCCTCCTCCATGGTATATCCTGCATTCTGATAATCCAGGATGCCAGCCAATAGCTGGCTCAGCTGCTGTTCTACATATGCGCCGTCATAATTTCCCGGCGCCTGGGTCATATCAATAACATTCTTTCCTTTCCCGGCATGCTCCTCCATTCCCTTGGGAATGCGTAAAACCAAGTTGGCCTGCTGATAATACAATGCCTCATAAAGCCTATTCCTATCATATTCCGTTTCCGTGACCTTATGATGCTTTTTCAAGTAATCCGCCACAATTCCGGAAAGCCGGCTATCGTCCTCATCCACCAGCATGATACTTACTTTGTTCGCAGTAAATCCCTTTTCCACGCTGCTGCCGGAACCAAGGGAAATCATGATGGCAAGCGCAGTAAAAATCCCCACATACAGCAATATTTTTCCTGCATTTTTCTTGGTCATCAATAGATATCCTTTAAATACTGTCATAGCGAATCCTCCTCATCTTATAATATGCCGTACCGAAGAAAACCAGAGCCAATGCGCCCAAGGTCACGATATCCCTGATAAATCTGGCATCGTCGGGAAACATGGTAATGCTGTATAATGCATCGGTAATCAGGGATGCGGGATTGAGCCTGTTTATTATCGGACAAGACTCCTCCAGCACGCCCTTGATATCGCTAATCATCAGCCCTGACAGGAAACTGCTGAACAGTCCTGCCATTGTCAATATCCCCTCTTTGATTCCTGCACTAATCTTGGTCAGGCTTCCAATCCAGACCCCGATGGCAACCCCCATCAGGCAGCCCACAAAGGCAATCAGAGTCATCCTGGGCCAGTCATCCCCGATCTCCAGCTTCAGAACAAATCTCATATAGCACATCAATAGAATGACCACAGCGAAATCCACCCCGAAGGCAATTCCCACATCACAGAGAAACATTTTCACCTTGCTGGTAGAAGACACCATTCTCCTAGCTCCCACCGGTCCCACATTGCCCTGCAGCTGGGTGGCGATATCCATCCCAAGATAGCACCCGAAGAGACAGGTCATGGCAATCACCGAAAAGAAATACTGGATAAATGGATCCGGCTTCTCTCCTCCCAGAGCGCCCTCCTCCACATAGACCGCACTTGCATTCCTAATCATTGATGCCATTGCCGATGCCTGATTCTCCGGCTTCTCCCTGCCCACGTCAGAGAGAAAATTCATCCTGCTCTGGAACTGCTCCATAATCACTTGGAGAACGCTCTGTTCCAGCCCATTTTCAGCCACTTGAAGTTCCGGATCCTCCCCTGCGATAAAAATACCGCTGATTTTTTCTTTCTCTAATTTCTTTTTCGCCTCTTCAATGCTCATTTCCTCCACGGCAATCAGTTTTTCCTCAGAATCCTCCAGCATGGTCAGGACGCTCTTTAACGCCATCGCCTTTGTACCCTGATCCTCCATCACCAGCGCAGTCTTCATGGTGTCCGGCGTAGTACCCATCCCGCCAAATGCCATATACATCAGCGTGGTAAGGATAAAAGCAAAAATAAAGGACCAGAAGACCGTTGTCTTCTCCCTCAACGTAATCTTTCCCCGATATTTCATAAGATGCAGCATATCTCTTCCTCTCCAATCCATGCGATATTCGGCTGCTATGCGCAGCGAAGCCGTGATTAGCCGCCATTCGCATCTATGCTAATCCCGCAGTTCCTTTCCCGTAATCTCCAAAAATACATCATTTAACGTGGGCAGTTCAGAGTATACTTTTCCAAAGGAAACATCCTGTTCCTGCAAGCTTCCCAGCACCCGTATCAGGTTGTGCTTAGCACTGCTGCACCGCACCACCAGCTGATTTTCTTGGTAATCCACTGCAAAGACATGGGGAAGTTCCCGCAAGATTCCCAACTGCTCCTCCTCCAGCCCGATGCCCTCAATGGTAATGGTCTCCCCGGTCTTAATCATGTTTTTCAATTCTTCCTTAGTTCCCCGGGCAATGCACCTCCCATGATCCAGAATGGCAATCCGGGTACAAATCTGCTCTACCTCCTCCATATAATGGGAGGTGTAGATAATCGTTGCCCCCTCCTCATTCAGTCGGCAGATATTTTCCAAAATCTTGTTGCGGCTTTGGGGATCCACCGCCACCGTCGGCTCATCCAGAATGATGATTTCCGGCTTGTGCACGATGCCGCAGGCAATGTTCAGCCTTCGGAGCAAGCCTCCCGACAACTGCTTTGGCCGCATCTTCCGATGACTCTCCAGTTCCACGAATGCAATGGCCTCCTCCACATACTGCCTCCGCAAATTTTTCTCCTTCACATACAGTCCGCAGAAATAATCAATATTTTCCACCACGGTCAATTCCTGAAATACTGCCACCTCCTGAGGAACGATGCCAATCTTTGCCTTTAGCCCGTAATTCTCAGGGCGCATCTCCTGTCCCTGAATCTTGATATTTCCCTTGTCGTAGCGCAGCAGCGCCAGAAGGCAGTTAATCGCCGTAGTCTTGCCACAGCCGTTAGGCCCCAGCAGCCCGAAAACCTCCCCTTTCTGTATCTCCAAGTTGAGATGATCCAGAGCCACCAGCTCCCCATATCTCTTTACCAAATTTTCAATCCGTATCATGCAAATCCTCCGTTCTAGTTTTTTTCATTGTTTTCATGATACCAGTATACAGAATCCCTAATGGCGGTGGTAGTGCCATGTGTCAAATCTTCCCCATGACATTTGTCACAATGGATGCAAAAAGATGTATTAATGATGCATTTATGATATAATCATTAGAAGAAGACGCACTTCATACCTTCGGAAGTTAAATATCGCAAGATTTTGCAAATCATAGATCGGGATATTTAACCGCCGAGGTAGTACACGCAAGATTAGTAAATATTTATCAGAAACTAATACCATGATGGGAGGTTGAGAAATGCATCAAATATATTGCAATCTTATCTTAGGCGCATACTGCCTGTTTGCTTTTTTCTACCTTCCCGTCACC
>CASGVX010000267.1 GCA_949346185.1 uncultured Lachnospiraceae bacterium | reverse complement strand
GCAATGCCAAGATGATGAATTTTGGAAAGAGCCGCGCCCAGCACATTGACCCGGGAGAGCATTCTAAGAAGTTTCAGGACGTGGCGGGCCTGCAGGAGGAGAAGGAGGAACTGGAAGAGATTGTGGATTTTCTGGCGAACCCTGGAAAATATACTTGCGTGGGAGCCCGCATTCCCAAGGGAATCCTATTGGTGGGTCCTCCGGGAACGGGTAAAACCCTTCTGGCAAAGGCGGTTGCCGGGGAGGCGGGTGTGCCGTTCTTCAGCCTGTCTGGCTCGGACTTCGTGGAGATGTTCGTGGGCGTGGGCGCATCCCGAGTGCGGGATATGTTTGCGGAGGCGAAGAAGAATGCCCCCTGCATCGTGTTCATCGACGAGATTGACGCAGTGGCTAGGAAGCGTGGTTCCGGATTGGGCGGTGGCCACGATGAACGGGAGCAGACCCTGAACCAGATGCTTGTGGAGATGGATGGATTCGGCATCAATGAGGGGATTATCGTCATGGCGGCTACCAACCGGGTGGATATCCTTGACCCGGCGATTCTCCGTCCGGGAAGATTTGACCGCAGGGTGACGGTGGGAAAGCCGGACGTGCGGGGAAGAGAGGAGATTCTCCAAGTCCATTCCAAAGGAAAGCCCTTGGGGGATGATGTGAATTTGAAGAAGGTTGCCCAGACCACGGTGGGATTTACTGGAGCGGATCTGGAGAATCTCATCAATGAGGCGGCTATTGCCTGTGCGAAAGAGGGTCGGGCATATATCGAGCAAGAAGATATCAGCAAGTCTTTTATTAAAATTGGCATTGGCAAGGAGAAGAAGAGCCGGATTATATCTGAGAAAGATAAGAAGATTACGGCCTATCACGAGGCCGGCCATGCCATCCTGTTCCATGTGCTCCCCGATGTGGGGCCGGTGCATATCGTGTCGGTGATACCCACGGGAAGCGGGGCGGCTGGATATACCATGCCCCTTCCGGAGCGGGATGAGATGCATATGACCAAAGGGAAGATGATGCAGGATATCATTGTAGGGCTGGGAGGCCGCATTGCGGAGAGCCTGATTTTTGATGATATCACCACTGGGGCATCCCAGGATATCAAGCAGGCTACTTCTACGGCAAAGGACATGGTCACCAAGTATGGATTCTCTGATGCCATCGGCATGATTAATTATGCAGACGAGGACGAAGTCTTTATCGGAAGGGATTTCGGACAGCACAGCAGGGGGTATAGCGAGAATGTGGCCAAGACCATCGACCGGGAAGTGAAGAAGATTATCGACAAGGCATATGCAAGGGCAAAGGAGATATTGGAGGAGCATATGGACGTGCTCCACGCTTGTGCAGAACTCTTGATTGAGAAGGAGCGCATTAACAGGAAGGAGTTCGAGGCTCTTTTCGGCGAAAAGCCAGTGTATGAGGAGACAGAGGAAGAGAATGAGATGCCTCTCATTGCCGGGGAAGGAGATGACAGCGTCATCGACTTCCAGAATGATGGGAAGGAAGATGGATATTCTGGAACTGAGGAGATGGAGGGCGACGAGTCGGAGGACGACGAGTAAAGCAAATGAATAGCATGATTAGGGGCGTTTTGTCAAAAAAATGACGGAATGCCCTTGATTTTTTGACACGCATGTCAGAGTGCACAAAAACTAGGGTGAACTTTTGTGCACTTTGTGCACACTTTATTTCTGAAGATGCTATACTAATAATCGTAAACCCCAATACATTATAATTTTTGCTACAACCCCATAAGTAACAAAAATAATACCTTCTCCAGAAGAGAGAGTGCTGAATATCATTTGGCAGTCTCTCTTTTGCTGTTCGCTGCTTTTTTTTCGGCTACTGCGTTAGAAAATTTAGCAGTAGCCATCGCTGTACCGTCGATTTCCTTGCTTGTATCTGAATCTATTATCCTACGTGAATATATTGAAGACGTAAATTTCGTTTTACTAGTGCTTGACAAGCATTATATCTTTATGTATAATTTAATCTATGAATGGTGTGACAATCATAAATTATCATCACAATATCCTAATCCCATAGGATATTTAGTATTCCCCTAAAAAATATGAATTGCGCATTTGGCGTGAAAGGCGGTGCAGCCGTATAGAAGTTCATTTTGTCTGGACAGATGTAAATGGATTTATAATTTCTACACACGATAAAAATGATATTCTAATTAATATCATAAGATTCCCCAGAATATGCTTGGCAAAACGGCATAAACGACATACTTCATTGATTTTGCCTTGGAATATATTTTTATACCAGGAGGAGGTGAATGGTAGTCGGTTTGAAACCAGAAGTTTTGGCATTTGAAATGGATAGGAGGAGTCATTGAAATGAGGAGAAAATTAAAGTGTGTAGCGGTTTATCTTGTATGCCTTTGCGTTATCTTGGGTTCCATGTGCAATGCGACATATTCCCTTGCGTCGGTATCTTTCGAGCAGGGTGTGCGGGAATATAAAAAAAGAATATTCAAGCAGCAAAGCGGATATGTTTTCGGTGTTTATAGAATGCTGTAATAGACACATTCATGAAAATGGGATGCAAGCAATGATAACACAACATTCATGGATGTTTTTATCAAGTTTTGAAAAGTTGAGAGAACTTGTATTCCTTTCTGATGTAATAAATATGGCACATATAGGGTCGCATGGATTTGAAGAAATTGGTGGTGAAGTAGTTCAAACAACAGCTTTTTGCTTGAGAAAGAGTAGCCTAAAAAAATATAAAGCGTCATACTGCCGATTGACAGAAGGAGATTCCCAGGATAAAAAAGAACAGTTATTTTTGAAAAAGGCTAATAAATTTTATCTTAATAAAGAAATTTTGCAGGAGATTCCAGGTCGCCCGTTTGCATATTGGCTTTCAGAAAATGAGTTTGCCGCATTCTCATTTGATAAATTATTTGATGTTGGAGTAACAAGAAGAGGGCTGCAAACAGGTAATAAAGATAAATTTATTCGATATTGGTTTGAGCCTAAAATCAATGAATTACAGCTTCCAAAAGAGCAAGTTGATAATTACAAATGGGTAATAATGAACAATGGCGGAAATGCCAGGAAGTGGTATGGCGAAATAACAAATGCTGTATTGTGGGGGAATAATGGAGAAGTAATTAAATCCACGGGAAAAGCTATAATTCCTTCTGAAGAATTGTATTTTAAAGAATGTATAACCTGGAATAGAATTTCTGTCGGAAATTTATCTGTAAAATATCAAGAACCAGATATTATACAAGGTGATATGAGTCCATTTTTTATTTCACATGATGACAATATGTTGTGGTATATTATGGCACTGATGAACAGTGTGGTTTCCACTGCTATGATTCATGCAATTAATCCTACAATAACGATGCCTGTTGGAGACATTGCAAAATTACCAGTTAAGATTGGTGTTAGATATAAAGAAAAAATAGATGAAATTGTTGAAAGTAATATTTCGATTTCAAAAGTAGATTGGGATTCCTTTGAAACCTCATGGGATTTCCGGCGCCACCCTCTGCTTCGCAGAGTTCCTGCCATTACCGAAGCCTTTGGCCAGTGGCAGACAGAATGTAACGACCGTTTTAATCAGTTAA
>CASGVX010000266.1 GCA_949346185.1 uncultured Lachnospiraceae bacterium | reverse complement strand
TGCTGCCAGGCATACAGGACGAGAACGACAAGGAGAGGGCGGTGGATGAACTTCCCCAGTCTGCGGATGGCAAGACAATTATGACTACAGAGCCGAAATTTATCCCTAAGGAGGCGGTGTCTGTCAATCTCTTTGGGGACAATCCGGTGAAGGTTCGGCTTATTGATTGCGTGGGCTATATCGTGCAGGATGCGGCAGGGCTTTTCGAGGAGAATGAAGAGCGGATGGTGATGACCCCCTGGTCCAAGGAGAAGATGCCATTTGCCCAAGCGGCGGAGCTGGGTACGAGAAAGGTGATTCATGACCATTCCACCATTGGCATCGTGGTGACGACGGACGGTTCCTTCGGGGAAATTGCCCGGCCATCCTACGAGGAAGCAGAGGCCAGAACCATTCGGGAACTGCAGTCCATCGGCAAGCCTTTCGTGGTGCTGCTCAATTCCTCCAGACCTTACAGCGAGGAGACGCAGAAGCTTGCCAGGGAACTTTCGGAGAAATATGGCGTGTCCGTGATGCCGGTCAATGCCAATCAGCTGCGCAGCGAGGATGTGCAGGATATGATGGAGCAAATGCTCTCTGCCTTTCCGGTGAAGCAGATTGCCTTCCATCTGCCTAAGTGGGTGGAGATGCTACCGGGAGATCACTGGCTGAAACTGGAACTGATTGAGAAGGCAAGGGGAATCTTGGAAAAGATTTCCAAGATACGGGACGTGATACCGGAAAATTTCATGACGGAGAGCGAGATGATCCGGGAGTTCAAGCTGGAGCGCATCGGCATGGAGAACGGCATGGTACATATCGATACCCTCTTTGACGACAGCAGGTATTACCAGATACTCAGCGAACTGGTAGGCACGGAGATTGCCGGGGAGTACCAGCTGATTCATCTCCTGAAGGAGTATACGGAGAAGAGGGAGGAGATTGAAAAGATTGGCAATGCATGGAATGACGTGCATCGGAAGGGGTATGGCGTGATTACCCCGGATGTGGGGGATATTGTCATAGACGACCCGGAACTGATTCACCACGGCAATAAATTCGGAGTGAAGATCCGCGCCGTCAGTCCCTCCGTGCATCTGATCCAGGCAAATATCGAGACGGAGATTGCCCCCATAGTGGGTACCAAGGAGCAGGCGGAGGATCTGATTCAGTACATATCCGGCCAAAATACCGACAAGCAGGAATCTATCTGGGATACCAATATTTTTGGCAAGACGGTAAAGCAGCTGGTGGAGGAGGGGATGGACTCCAAGGTGGGACGCCTCACGGACGAGAGCCAGATAAAACTGCAGGAGACACTGCAGAAGGTCATTAATGACAGCAATGGCGGCATGGTTTGCATTATTATATAGCTAGCGGTGGCTGCAGCAATATGCTTCCGTAATTTCTGGAAGATTTTATTAGGTGGTTGACAAAGGAAGAGATAGTTGCTATACTTTATTACATCATGTAACAATTTTGTAATAATTTGTTACAGACAGGGGCAAAGGGTTGAAGTGGCAGAACGATGCACGAAAACATATGTAATAATCGCATGATTACATGTAAGGTGAGGAAGATGATGAAAAAACATACTATGAAAGTTGCAGCATTGGGGCTGGCAGTAGCAACCACTGTTTCCGCTGTTCCTGCGACAGGCAGGGCGGTGAAGAATATTCAGGAGAAGCCTTTGGCAGGGATTACGCTGTCTCTGGATCAGTTCTGTGACAGCGTGATGGAAGAGCAGGCCCAGGAACAGGCAGCTGCCCGGAAAGCAGAGGAGCAATCCACTGGGGCTGCTCAGGTACAGGGGGGAGGAACGGGTCAGGCGGCAGCCGCTGCCCAGGCACAGAAGAAGGAGAAGGAAGAGAAGATTCGGTTGAATCTCAATATGGATAAATTGGGCATTGCCAATGTGAAGAATTATCTGAATGTGAGGAAAAAGCCCAGCGAGAGCGCAAAGATTATTGGAAAGATGACGAGAAACAATGGATGCAATATTCTCTCCACGAAGAAGGGGTGGGCAAGGATTGAGTCCGGCAAGGTGCGGGGATATGTGAAAGCCTCTTACCTGATGACGGGGAAGGCGGCACAGGATAGGGCATTGAAGGTTGCCACCCAGAAGGCCGTGGTAAAGACCCAGACCTTGAATGTGCGGTATCTGCCCAGCACGGATGCGAGAATATATGACCAGTTGTCCGAGGATGAGGACTATACGGTGGAGAGGGAGAACCTTTCCAAAGAATATATGGATAAGTTTATTGCGAAGCATTGCAGCAAGAAGGATAGGAAGAGCATTGACAAAAATTCCATGTATGGGGATTTGTCAAACTGGGCGATGCTTTCCATCGACAATGAGAAGATGTTTGTCAGCAAGGATTTCGTCTCGCTGAAATATTCTCTGAATAAGGCGGTGACAATCAAGGAGGAGAAAAATAAGAGTTCCAGCAGTTCTTCCGGAACGCCGGGGATTGTGGCATATGCCATGCAGTTCTTGGGGAATCCTTATGTGTGGGGTGGAACGAGCCTGACCCACGGAACAGACTGTTCCGGCTTTACTCAGGGAATCTACCGCAGGTTTGGCGTATCCCTGCCCAGAACATCATCGGCCCAGGCGGCGGCAACCCGTTCCGTGAGCAGCAGTCAGGTACAGGTGGGCGACCTGTTCTTCTACGGGAGCGGAAGAGTAAGCCATGTGGCCTTGTACATCGGCAATGGACAGATTATCCATGCCAGCAACCATCGCGACGGCATCAAGATTTCCAGTGCGTATTACAGGAAGCCTTTGAAGATCGGCCGGGTGCGGTAAAATAGAAATTGTATAGGGGAACGCACTAATATCTAGAGAATATTTTATATTTCAAAGGATATTTTGCGTTCTCTTTTTGCTTTCACGTATTTTGCATGGCGATGCGTTTTCCGGCTTGGAAAACTTCGCAACTATTTTCAGAAAGAGATGGAGGTTTCGAGGAGATGGATCTGCTGATTAAAATTATCTTGGTGATTGGGATTCTTGGCGTTCTGTTTGTGGCAAAGTCTGTCTATGATAAAAAATACTATAGGGAAAGAATCCGGGAATTGATTCGGATGCAGTGGGGAATGTATACTAGGGACGAATACTCGGACAAGATGTGGGAAAACATTTCCTATTACCATAGGCAGAGTGAAAAGGCAGATAAATCAGGACAGGCTTCGGAAGGTGTTTTTTATCTGGATGATATCACTTGGAATGATTTGGAGATGGATAGCATCTACCAGCTGCTTAACCATACATGGACCTCGCCGGGGGAGGAGATGCTCTATCATATCCTGCGCACGCCCAGACTGTCTGGCGGGGAATTGGAGCGAAGGGAAAGGCTTCTTCAGGATATGGCGGAACATCCGGAGGAGCGGGAGGAATTGGAGATGGCATTGTATGATATCGGAAAGACGGATAAAATATCCGTATACGAATACCTTTCCAAGGTAAAGGGATTGAAGCATATTTCCAGACTGCCACATCTGCTGGCGGCTGCCGCACTTGCCGGCTGCGTGGCGGCATTGTTCTGGTCCCCCTCTTCCATGCTGATACTGATGTTTGTGGTGATGGGGGTGAACGCTTATTTTTATTACC
>CASGVX010000265.1 GCA_949346185.1 uncultured Lachnospiraceae bacterium | reverse complement strand
GATAGTTACCTTTTATTTCATTTTATTTTAAAAGTTGAGAAATTCGGACTAGGTTGTAACCTAAAAAGAACCGCAGTAATGCGGTTCTTTTTTTAATATAAAAGCACGGCCAGCGTATGAGAATACATCATGCTTGCATGAGAGCATCCCCATACATCTGGCACAGCACCGATATGGAATCTTCTTATAGCCCCCTGTATAATTCAGCATACTTTCCAGCGGAATTTCCCCAAGAAAAGTCCATAGCCATGCCTCTGTCAATGATTTTATTCCATTCGCGCTTCCTATTATAATACACATCCTTCGCATAGCGAATCGTATCCAGCATCTCATGGGCATTGTAGTTGCAGAATGAGAAGCCCGTTCCCTTGCTCTCATACTCATTGTATGGCTCCACCGTATCCCGCAGCCCGCCAGTCTCCCGCACGATAGGCACCGTGCCGTAACGCAGGCTCATCAGCTGGCTCAATCCGCAGGGCTCGAACAGAGATGGCATCAGAAAGGCATCACATGCCGCATAAATCTTATGGGAGCGCTCATTGGAATAAAAGATATTCGCAGACACCCTGTCATGGTACTTCCACTCAAAGTGACGGAATAAGTTCTCATACCGCTCCTCCCCGGTGCCCAGCACCACCAACTGGGTATCCGGAGCGCAGATTTCCTCAATCACGTAGTCAATCAGGTCAAAGCCCTTCTGATCCGTAAGCCTGGAAACGATGCCGATCATAAATTTCTTGTCATTCTCTTCCAAACCTAATTCCTTCTGCAATCCCCGCTTATTTTTCACCTTTTCCTTGCGGAACGTCTTGGCAGAATAATTCTGGAAAATCATCGAATCAGTCTCGGGGTTGTATTCGCTGTAGTCCAGACCATTCACGATGCCCACCAGAGAATTGCTTCGAGCCCGCATCAATCCGTCAAGATGCTCCCCATAGAACGGCATCTTAATTTCCTTCGCATAGGAGTCGCTCACCGTGGTAACCATATCTGAATAAACGATGCCCCCCTTGAGGTAATTGGCATCTCCGTAAGCCTCCAACTTGTCTGAAGTGAAAAAATAGGATTTCAGCCCCGTGATATCCTTCACCTTCTGTAAATTCCATATCCCTTGGAACTTCAAGTTGTGTATGGTCATAATCGTCTTGATATTATGGAAAAATGGATTCTCCGCAAACATGTCCTTCAAATATACCGGAATCAAGCCGGTCTGCCAGTCATGGCAGTGGATGATGTCCGGACGGAAATCAATGCTGGGCAGCGCAGAGAGAGACGCCTTGCAGAAGAAGGCAAATTTCTCGATATCCTCATGGATATTCCCATAGGGCTGGAATCCCGCAAAATAAAATTCGTTATCCACGAAATAGAACTTCACGCCCTCGAACTCCATCTCAAGAATCCCTACATACTGCTTTCTCCATGCCAGATCAATATAAAAATGGGTGACATAATCCATCTGCTGCTTCCACTCCTCAGGAATACATGCGTATTTCGGAATCATGACCCGTACGTCAAACTCTTTCTTGTTAAAATACTTTGGCAGCGAGCCTACCACGTCTGCAAGCCCCCCCGTCTTGATAAAGGGCACGCACTCAGACGCAACAAACAATACATTTTTCATGCTAACCTCCTTCTTCCCTAAACTGACATGCCGCCTTGAGACGACACTGACGCTTTTCAGCGGCATCACCATACGTAAAAGTCGACAATAAAAATATCTTACTGTTAAGTATACTAAATATTTACTCTAAATGGAAGAAGTTTTTAAAATAAACTTTATTACTTTTATTGTGAAGCATTATGCCCGCATTTTATATTCCAGCCGTATTTTATCCGCAATCAGCGCTACAAATTCCGAGTTGGTAGGCTTCCCTTTCCGAGAGTTGACAGTGTATCCGAAAAGTTCCTCGATAGTATCCATCTTCCCCCGGCTCCACGCCACCTCGATGGCATGGCGAATCGCTCGCTCTACCCTGCTTGACGTGGTCTTATGATTCTTTGCAATGGTGGGATAGAGCCGCTTCGTAATAGAGCCCATGATTTCCCCATCATTCACCGACATGACGATGGCATCCCTCAGGTACTGGTATCCCTTGATATGAGCCGGTACGCCGATCTCATGGATAATATTCGTGACATCCGCCTCAAGGGATCCAGCTTTGCTGGGCTGGGGATTTTCAAAGACAGTGTTGATGACTTTCCTATCGCAATTTTTCCCAGCCCCCACTGCCCGCACCCTGGACACCAGCACTCTGGTATCAAAGGGTTTTAAAATATAATAGGAAGCCCCCAGGGCAAAGGCATGCTCCGTCACGCTCTCCTGGCTCACTGCTGACACCACGATAAATTTGGGAACCTCCTCCTGACTATTCCTCAGACGCTCCATCACGCCCAGCCCATCTATCTTCGGCATAATCAGATCCAGCAGAACTACATCCGGCTTCAACAAATGAATCATCTTCAATGCCTCTTCCCCATCTGCCGCTGTGCCAACCACCTGTATGTCCTCTTCCTTGGTAAGAGCCTCTTTCAGTAAGTTTACGATTCTTCTGTTGTCATCCACCAATAAAACTTTTACTTCTTGCATCCTGCTTTCCTTTCTGTTTTCAGCCAACTTTGCCTATTTTCTAAGCCTATCCTAATTATATGCATGTCCAGAAAGTTCTCTCAACCAGAATGAAAGCCTACATTTCGACATCCTAATTGGTTTCTCGTGATACCGCTACAGCATATTCTCTATAAATGTGCCATACCCCCCTGTGGGGTCATTCACGAACACATGGGTGATGGCTCCAATCACCTTTCCATTTTGGATGATGGGAGCTCCGCTCATTCCCTGCACGATTCCCCCGGTGCAATTCAGTAATTTCTGATCCGTCATCTTCACCACCATTCCCTTATTCCCCTTAGAATTGATATGGATTTCCTCGATGGATATCTCGAACCGCTCCAGCTTCATTCCCAGCTGGCACTGTATCCAAGCCTTTCCCTTCTTCACATCCTGCTTTAGCCCGATAGGCATGGCATCCTCCTCCCGGTAGGCATATTCCTGATTCTGGATCTTTCCCGTAATTCCCAATCCCGTATTGCTCTCAATGGTTCCGATGCAATTATTTTTGCCCAAGACCACGCTGCCCACCAGTTCCCCCGGCGTTCCTCGCTTCCCCTTTCGTATATCCTCAATCTGCGCCGGATACACCGTCCCTTTTTCCAGCGGAATCACCTTTCCCGTATCAATATCCGTGACCCCATGCCCTAGAGCGGCATACTGGTTCTTGCTGGTGACGAAGGCCAGTGTCCCGATTCCCTCCGTATCCTCCCGCAGCCAGATGCCCAGCCGATAGGCTCCATCCTTTCCCTGAATGGCATCCACTTTCACTCGGATGGCATTGCCATTCCTCCGCACGCCCAGAGTGATTTTCTTCTTCCCGCTGCTATCAATGGCATCCACCACCTCGTCAATATTTTTCACTCTCTTGCCCTCCACCCGGTAAATGGTGTCCCCGGGCTGGAGAATGTCCTTCGCTGGCTCATAGGACACAGATGATCGGTTACAGTCTGTGGAGCGCAATAAGGATACCGTACAGACACCGCA
>CASGVX010000264.1 GCA_949346185.1 uncultured Lachnospiraceae bacterium | reverse complement strand
CAGTCTGCGATCCCGATATATTCCTCGATTTCCTTTTCCGATAGCAGGGAGCAGAGCAGCAGCACCGCCGAAGCGCCCATTAATTTTGCCTGATAAATCATATAGGCATCCACTGTAAAATCCTTTCGCAGCAAGGGAATCTTCACATTCCTGCCAATCTCCTCCAGAAAGGCATCCGCCCCCTGAAAATAAACCGGCTCTGTCAGCACGGAAATCGCTGCCGCCCCGGCCTGCTCATAGGATTTGGCAATATCCACATAAGGGAAATCCAGCGCAATCAATCCCTTAGAGGGAGATGCCCTCTTCACCTCGCAAATCAAGGAAACTCCTTCCCTGGCAAGTGCTTTCTCAAAAGGAAATCCCGTATCGGCAGAAAGCCCCTCCGCCGCTTCCCTGATCTCTTCCAGCGGCTTTGCCTTCTTTGCCTCTGCCACCCGCTCCCTCGTCTTCTCCGCAATCTCTTCCAATATATTCATCGTCTCATTCCTTTGCTTTTATCATCCATGCATCAAACTTGCCACAAAACTTCCATGTCTCTCACAGGCCTCTGCAAGCCCGCTGAATATCCTAGGCATTCGTCATCTGGATAAAACGTTCCAGCTGCGCCCTTGCCACGCCGCTGGCAATGATTTCCCTAGCCTTGGCAATCCCCTCCTTGATGGAAAGCACGCCATCCGCCACATGGATTGCCGCTCCAGCGTTTAGAAGAACCGCATCCAGCCTAGAGCCCTTCTGCCCATCTAAAATCTCTCTGGCAATCCGGGCATTCTCCTTCGGATCGCCCCCCACTAAATCTTCTTTCTTACATGGACGCAATCCAAACTGCTCTGGCGTAATCTCGTATGTCGCAAATGTCCCCTCATTCAATTCACACACCTTGGTGGCAGCACTTAAAGAAATCTCATCCATTCGATCTTTCCCATAAACTACCATCCCTCGCTTTACTCCCAGATTGGCCAGCACATGGGCCAGAGGCTCCACCAATCCTTCCGCATACACTCCCAAAAGCATCTCATTGGCTCCCGCCGGGTTAGAAATAGGCCCTAGGATATTAAAAAGGGTACGCACGCCAATCTCCTTCCTCACCGCCCCCACATAACGCATGGCGGTGTGGTACTTTTGGGCGAAGAGAAAACATAAATTCATCTCATTGAGCAGTTTCTCACTGAGAGCCACATCCGCATCAATCTTCACCCCCAATGCTTCCAAGCAGTCTGCCGTGCCACATCTGCTGGAAGCCGCCCGATTGCCATGCTTCGCCACGCGATATCCCGCTGCAGAGGCCACGATGGCAGACAATGTGGAAATATTAAAGGTATTGGAACCATCTCCCCCGGTGCCCACGATTTCCAAGGCATCCCTCTCATTATGGAACTCCGTACACTTTTCATGCATCACCTTCCCTGCCGCAGAAATCTCCTCGATCGTCTCCCCCTTCATGGCCAGCGCCATGAGGAACGCACCCTTTTGGGCATCTGTCGCCTCCCCGGTCATTATTTCATCCATAATCTGCTCCATCATGTCACTTGTCAGGTCATTTCCCTGATTTAATACATGAATTCCCTCTCTAATCATAATAAAACCACCTTTCTATTAAACGAACGTGCCGCTTACTGCATCATTATCCAGAGCAAAAGCCAATTACTCTTCTGCATCTCCATATTGTCAAATCCATACGCTTCACTTTTCCTGTAAAAAATTCTGAATCATCCCTTTTCCCTCCGGTGTGAGGATAGATTCGGGATGGAACTGCAGACCATAAATCTCCCAATCTCTGTGCTGCACTCCCATCACCTCCCCATCCTCCGTCGCGGCAATCACTTCCAGACAATTCGGTATGGTATCCTTCACGGCAATCAGGGAGTGATATCTCGCCACCCTTGCCGTCTTTTCCATTCCCCGAAATAATTTGCAGTGCCTATCCAGAGTCACCACGGACATTTTCCCATGCATCAGTTCCTTGGCATAAGACACCGTTGCCCCATACGCCTCACAAATTGCCTGATGCCCCAGACATACGCCCAAGATGGGAATCCTCCCTTGGAAATATCGGATGATTTCCTCGCACCTTCCCGCTCGGGATGGCTTCCCCGGCCCCGGGGAGATGATAATATGGCTGGGACGCATCTCATCAATCTCCTTCGGACTGCATTGGTCATTGCGAATCACTTGGATTTCCGGCTGGATGCTCCCAATCAGCTGATACAGATTGTAGGAAAAACTGTCATAATTATCTATCAATAGCACCATCTACATCACCTCCTGACCAGCCACCACCGCATCCATAACCGCTTTCGCCTTATTCAGGCATTCCCGGTATTCATTTTCAGGAACGCTGTCTGCCACAATGCCGGCGCCGGAACGCACAAATACCTTTCCATTCTTCTGATAGGCGGTCCTGATGGCAATGCAGGTATCCAGATTCCCGGTAAAATCCACGTAGCCAATGGCGCCCCCATAAATGCCCCGCTTGTTATTTTCCAGTTCATTGATAATTTCCATAGCGCGAATCTTGGGTGCGCCGGACAGGGTTCCCGCAGGAAGCACCGCATCCACAGCGTCCAGACTATCCCGATCATCCCGAATCCTCCCCCGTACCGTAGAGCCTATATGCATGACATGAGAATACCGAAGAATTTCCATGTAATCCTCCACTTCCACCGAGCCGAAACGGCTAATCTTTCCCAGATCATTCCTCCCCAAGTCCACCAGCATATTATGTTCGGCACATTCTTTCTCATCTGCCAACAGTTCCTTCTCCAATCGGATATCCTCCTCCTTCGTACCTCCCCTTGGCCTGGTTCCCGCCAGCGGAAAGGTATGAAGAGTGCCATTTTCCAACTTCACCAGAGTTTCCGGGGACGCTCCCGCTACCTCCATATCGTCACTACTAAAATAAAACATATAGGGCGATGGGTTAATGGTGCGCAGATGCCGATAGGCATTCAGCAGACTGCCTTGATAATCTGCCTCCAGCCGATTGGAAAGCACCACCTGAAAGATATCCCCCTCGTAGATATATTCTTTCGCCCGCTCCACCATCCCGCAATATTCCTCTTTGGAAAAGAGAGGGCGAAAATCCGATGTGATTTTGCCAGGCAGCACTTCTACCGCCTTCCCCCGGCGAATCAACTCAATGATTCCATCTATTTCTCCCACGCATCTGCAATACTCCTCTTCCAGATGCTCCGTTCTGGCATTGGCAATGACAAATATTTTCTGGTGAAAATTGTCAAAGGCAATCACCTTATCAAAAAGCATGAAGTCCACATCCTTAAAGCCCTCCGCATCCTCCCCATCCAGATTCAGTCCCGGCTCGCTATATTTTAGGTAGTCATAAGAAAAATACCCTACCAGACCTCCTGTAAATGTAGGCAGCCCTTCCACCTTGGGGCTCCGATACTCCCGTAAAATCTCCTTGATTACATCTCCGGGATGGTCTGACTGCCTCACTTCTTCCTTCCCATTCCTAATAGTCATCCTGCCATCAGAACAGGTAATCTCCATTTTCGGGTCATACCCCAAAAAGGTATACCGGCCCCACTTTTCCTGATTTTCCACGCTTTCCACGTCGGCCGGAATGCGGACGGTCAACC
>CASGVX010000263.1 GCA_949346185.1 uncultured Lachnospiraceae bacterium | reverse complement strand
CGTCCTCTGGAGAGGCTTTTTCCCGCCACGAATGCTTTTCGCAGGAGCGCGGCGGGGAGCAGTTCTTATGGCGGGAGCCAGTGGGGGCATTCTGGGAGTGGCTCCTTTGGCGGAAGACGATGGAACATGTTTCGACAATATTGGAGAGATAATCTGTTTCCTAAGTGCAATATGATAGTGGTGGCAGTCAATATCGCAATATTTCTGATTACGGATTTTTTTCTCTTTTCCAGTGCCGATGCCTTGGTGGAATGGGGGGCGCTGGGATGGTACGAAGTGCTGAAGGAGGGGGAATGGTATCGCTTGCTTACCTCCATGTTCATGCATGGTGGAATCGACCATATTTTTAGCAACATGCTGGTGCTTTTCTATCTGGGAAGCTGTCTGGAGCAGCAGATTGGCAGTTTTCGATATGGTGCGATATATTTAGGTTCGGGAATCCTTGCAGGGTTTACCTCAATGGGGTATAATATGGTATTGGGTGATTATACCCTTTCCATCGGGGCTTCCGGTGCGGTGTTCGGCGTGATGGGCGCTTTGCTCTGTCTGGTGATTTTTTTCAGGGAGCAGTCTGGGGAGTTCAATCTGCGCCAGATGGCAGTGATGGTCTTTTTCGGGCTGTATGGCGGGTTTACCGGTCAGGGCGTGGATAATGCGGCGCATGTGGGAGGGCTGGTGGCAGGCTTTCTGCTGACGGCGCTGCTGATGCTGTTGCATGGAAAGAAAAAATATAGATAGAAATGAGGAGCCTATGAAAGTAAATATCTATTACGGCGGCAGGGGATTGATTGACGACCCCACGATTTTTGCCATGAATAAAGTGATGACGGTGCTGGAAGAACTGAATATCAAGGTGAAGAAATATAATCTTTATGAAGATATGAGGGGAATCTCGGTATTGCCCAAGACTTTGAAGGAAGTGGATGCAGTGATTCTTGCCGCTTCGGTGGAGTGGATGGGCATCGGCGGTTTGCTGTGGCAGTTTCTTGATGCCTGCTGGCTGTATGGGGATAAGGAGAAATTGGCTTCCCTGTACATGATGCCGGTGGTGATTTCCACTACGTATGGGGAGAAAGATGCGCAGTTTACCATGGTGAAAGCGTGGGAGATGCTGGGAGGGATTCCCTGTGACGGGATCTGTGCCTACGTCAGCGACCATGTGACTTTCGAGACCAGCACGGAATATACCTATCTGTTAGAGAAGAAGACGGAGAATTTTTATCGGACATTCTCTAAGAAACTAAGCTCCTTCCCTTCTAGCACCATGGAAGTCAAGGAAACTGTGCTGAGGCCTAAGGCGATTAGCCTTACGCCTCAGGAGAGCGAGCAGTTGTCCATGTATGTTTCCAACGATTCCTATGTGAAGCAGCAGAAGGAGGATATTCAGGAACTGACCCAGATGTTCAAAAAGATGATGGGTGATTCTTCTCTGGATTCGGAGGAGAAGCCATATGTGGCAGAGTTCAAGCAGGCATTCCATCCGATTCCCAACGTAGGGATTACTTTTTCTTGGAAGATAACGGAGTTTCCAGAGAATTTTATTATTCGGGTGGATCATGACAAGTTGGAATGCTTTTATGGTGATGTGGAATCGCCAGATGCTATGTTGAAATCTCCCCGCCAGATTCTGGACAAGGTGGTTTATGGGGAAGAACCGCTTCAGACAGCATTCATGGCAGGGGAAGTGACGGTGAAGGGGGACTTCAAGGTGCTCCATACCTTTGACACGCTGTTTCGATTTAAAAAGTAAATGAGGAGGGAAAGTATGAAGAAAGTAACAGATGAACAGTGTATTTTTTGCAAGCTGGCAAATGGTCAGCTGCCTACCAATTCCATCTATGAGGATGAGGATTTTAATGTGATTATGGATATTGATCCCGCCTCCAAGGGGCACTGCATTATCCTGCCCAAGACTCATGCCGCCAATCTGTATGAACTGCCGGAGGAGTATTGCCACAAGATTTTTTCCGTGGCAAAGAAATGCGGCAAGGTGCTGAGGGATACCTTGCATTGCGATGGCCTGAATGTGCTCCAGAATAACGGGGAGATTGCCGGGCAGACGGTGTTCCATCTCCATGTTCATCTTGTGCCTAGGTATGAGGATGACAGCGTGGACATTAAGTTCAAGCATGGTACGGTGAAGGAGAGCGTGGAGGAGACTGCGGAGATTATTCGCAAGGGCTTTTAGCAAGGGATGGGCGGTGTCGGGGGAGATTGCCGCACTTGCTCTAGGGGAGCGGATGTGCATGCAATATCAGCTGAGTTCATCTAAAGTCAGGTGGTAGGTGGGCAGAAATTCCTCTACGAATAAATCTGCTTCCGGGCAGTGCAGTTCCAGGATGGAGGCCATGATGGAGGCTTCTGCGCTCCGAAACTCCTGGTTGCCGGCCTTTGCCTCTTCGATGCACTTAATCAGAGCGGAGATTTTGTCTGCTGCCTTTACCAGCAAATGAAGTTCCTTGTCCTGAGGGCGAGGAATAAAATAGGGTTCATATTCTTCCCGCAGTTCTTCCGGAAGCATGTTCAATAATCGGAAGGCTGCGGTTTTTTCGATCTGCTTGTAGGCAGATTGGATTTCAGGATTCTCGTATTTGATGGGCGTGGGCATATCTCCCGTGATAATCTCCGTGCAGTCATGATAGATTCCCAGCATGGCTGCATGTTCTGGATCATAGGATCTTCCCATTCTCTTATTCCCCAGCAATGCCAGGGCGTGGGCGATGATTGCCACTTCTAGGGAATGCTGGCTGATATTCTCCTTTTCTGAATTGCGCATCAGCGCCCAGCGCTCAATGTATTTCATTCTGGCCAGCATGGCGAAGAATGAGTAGGGTCTTTGGGACATAATCCACCTCGATTCTATATGGGAGGGGAAGAACTGTCCCTTGCAAGCAAGCTTGGCGAGACAGTTTCTTTCTTCTCTATGACTGTGACTAGTGACTGTTAGAATTTTCCAACATCTTTTTGATATAGTGTCCGGTGTATGATTTCTTGCTTTTTGCCACCTGTTCCGGCGTGCCCTTTGCCACTATGGTGCCGCCCCGGTCGCCCCCCTCCGGGCCGATATCAATGATATAGTCGGCGGTTTTAATCACGTCTAAATTATGCTCGATGACAATGACGGTGTTGCCGCTGTCAGAAAGTCGGCGCAGGATATCCACCAGCTTGTGCACGTCGGCAAAGTGCAGACCAGTAGTGGGCTCGTCCAGCACGTAGATGGTTTTTCCCGTGCCTCGCTTGCTCAACTCCGTGGCCAGCTTGATGCGCTGCGCCTCGCCGCCGGAGAGGGTAGTAGATGGCTGGCCCAGTTTGATGTAGGAGAGTCCTACATCATACAAAGTCTGGATCTTGCGGCGGATATTTGGCAGGGGGTCGAAGAAGTGCAGGGCTTCCTCCACCGTCATGTCCAGCACGTCTGCGATATTCTTCCCTTTATAATAGACTTCCAGAGTTTCCCTGTTATAGCGTTTGCCGTGACAAACCTCGCAGGGGATATAGATGTCCGGCAGGAAGTTCATCTCAATCTTATTGATGCCATCGCCGCTGCAGGCTTCGCATCGCCCGCCCTTGGCGTTGAAGCTAAAGCGGCCCTTCTTATA
>CASGVX010000262.1 GCA_949346185.1 uncultured Lachnospiraceae bacterium | reverse complement strand
GGCGGTGATTATCGGCGATATATCTGCCATCAAGAGGAATGATGTGCTGAAATATTGCTATGCCCGGAAGAAAAGGGCCTACGTGATTCCGAAAATCTCAGATATCATCCTGATGGGAACGGACAGAATCCATATTTTTGATACGCCCTTTCTCCTATCCAGGGGATATACCCTCAGCGCGGACCAGCGGTTCGTAAAGCGCGCGCTGGATATCGTTCTGTCCCTGCTCCTGCTGATTCTGGCATCTCCTATCATGCTGTGTGCAATGATAGCCATCAAGTTGGATGATGGCGGGGACATTTTCTATCGGCAGGTGCGGAGTACCCGTTATGAAAAGCATTTTACCATCTATAAATTCCGCAGCATGGTTATGGATGCGGAGAAGGATGGGGAGGCTAGGCTTGCCAGGGAGAATGATGAGCGGATTACCAGAGTTGGGAGATTTATCCGAGCCGCTAGGATTGACGAATTGCCCCAGCTGATTAATATTCTGAAAGGGGACATGTCCTTTGTGGGGCCCAGGCCGGAGCGTCCGGAGATTATGGAGGAATACTGCAAGAGTATGCCGGAATTTCCTTTCCGTAACAGGGTGAAGGCTGGCTTGACAGGCTTTGCGCAGATTTATGGGAAGTATAATACTACGCCCTATGATAAGCTAAAGCTGGATTTGTTCTACATTGCGAATTATTCCTTCTGGACGGACATTAAATTGATTCTGATGACGGTGAAAACCCTCTTGAGGCCGGATTCCACTCAGGGAGTGGAGGAGGATCAGATTACTGCGGAGAGGGCGGCCACGGAAATCCGGGAGGGAGAAGTGGAGGCAGTGGTGAAGGAGATGCGGCAGACGGAGACAGAGTGACAATATCAGAGTGATGTGGCGGGATTCGATTTGCGAGTGCATTTGTCGGAGAGGGCATGAGATCGGTTGGAAGGGGTGGCTGGTTTTTGTTTTACGAATGCTTTGGGATATTTCGTGCATTTGCCGGATGATTTGGATAAACTTGTAAATGGCATTGTGGATAAATGACAATTTTATTTTGGATCGCCAGCGTTTTTTGGATGGTATTTTATTTCATTCCGTGTATAATGGCAAAAGTGAAAAGTTTTCGCAGCATATGGAAGCATGATATGCAGTGAAAATGAAAATACAATTTGCTATATGTTTAAATATAGGATACGGAACGGAGTGGAATGATGAGAGAGAACCGATGGATAGAGAAGCACAGGGAGCTGATGCTCTATATCGCAGTGGGCGTGTCCATGGCATTTTTCAACTGGATTGCCTACTCTGATTTGATAGAAGTGATGCCCATGTTTTTTGCCAACGCCTTTTCCTGGGGGCTGACCACGTTGGTCACATTTCTGATGAATAAGATGTTCGTGTTCGAGAGCAGGAGTTTTGACAAAGGCATTGTGGCAAAGGAATTTATTTCCTTCGTGACTGCCAGAGGCGTTACGGGGATGCTGGAGATTGTCATGCAGCCTCAGCTATATGCGCTGGGAATGGACGGGTCTCTCCTTGGCGTGGAGGGATTGGAGGCAAAGGTGACGGTGTGCGTAATTCTTTCTATTGTAAATTACATCAGCACCAAGAGATGGGTATTCAGGACAAGGGTAAAACATGTGGAATCAGTCTAGGCTGATTCCATTTTTGTTGTTCAACATCTTGCAAATCAAAGGTTCATATAGTAAAATGATTAATAAGAGATTGTAGGGGGCATCGGTGGAGTGGATGCCTTTTATACAGAGAATGGAGGAGCGTATGGATACAAAAATTTTATTGGAGAGCGGGACGAATGAACTGGAAATTTTGGAATTTATGGTGAGCGGGAACTATTATGGCATCAATGTGGCAAAAATCCAGGAGATTCTGATATACAATCCCCTGACGCCTATTCCCAATGCCCATCCCTTTGTGGAGGGAGCATTTACCACGAGAGGAGAGACCATTTCCATTATCAATCTTGCCAGATGCCTGGGGATGGAGGAGAGAGTTGACAGCAAGCAGGACATGTTCCTGATTACGAACTTCAATGGGCTGAATGCGGGCTTCCATGTACATGGCGTGGTGGGGATTCACAGGGTGAACTGGTCTTCCATTATCAAGCCTGACAGCATGGTAAATAGTGCAAGTTCCAGCGTGGCCACGGGAATTGTGAATTTGGACGAGAAACTGGTTATTTTGCTGGATTTTGAGAAGATCGTGGCAGATATTACGCCGGAGGTGGGCATCAATGTGTCTGATGTGGACAAGTTAGGCAAGAGGCAGTCATGCAATGCGCCGATTCTCTATGCAGAGGATTCCCAGCTGCTGAGTACCATGATATTTGAAGGGCTAAGCAAGGCGGGATATATGAATGTGATACCGTATAACAATGGTCTGGAACTATGGGAGGCATTGAGCCACTATAAGGAAAATGGTACTGTGGAAAAGAATGTGAAATGCGTGGTGACGGATATCGAGATGCCTCAGATGGATGGGCATCGGCTTCTCCGCATGATGAAGGAAGATCCGGAACTGAAGCATATTCCGGTAATTATTTTCTCTTCCCTGATCAATGAGCAGATGAGGAAGAAGGGGGAGAGGCTTGGTGCATCTGCCCAGTTGTCCAAGAATGAATTTGGAGCGTTTATCCAGCATTTGGATGAGATTATTTTGAGGGATGAGGTTTAAAAGAGAAAAGTATCGTGCTCTCACTTTGGCAAGATGGAGAATGATGTATTTCTTTAAACATATGGGCATCGGTTTGGATGGCGAAATTGTGTAAATAATAAAAGGGCAGCGTTTCGGAGTTGTCCTTTTTTTCTTTTTTAACAATAGTCGCAGAGAAAAGAGGATGCAACACTTTGGTAAAAGTGTTGCATCCTCTTTTCTTATATCGACATATTTCGTAAAAAATTGATAGGTGTTCTTAATTTTTTAATTTTTTTTTATTCAAAATACACAATAGATTTTTTAGAAGGAAATTACTGGTACTATTTATAGATTCATTTGCAGAAATACTTGGTCTTTGTCATCCTGCTCGATTCCCAGATACCGTTTGGTAACTCGAAAAGAAGAGCGGTTATAGATTTGCATGAGAATGATGGGATTTGCCCCAGCCAGCCAAGCGTGATAACCGAAGGTTTTCCGCAGAGAATGACAGGCAATATTTTGGGGCAAATGCAGCACTGCGCATGCCTGCTTGATAATGCGGAATGCCTGATATCGAGAGAGCGGCGCTTCTGGATGCCACCCGCAAAAGATATAGTGGGATGGTCGGGGATCGGCAAGGCTGTCTCGATACTTTGTCAGAGCCTCTATGACATTCTGGTTTATGGCGATGATGTTTTCCTTTCCGGTCTTGTCTTCCCGCACTACGATGTGGGGGCGGAACTTGCCAGTTCCGTCGTCATAGACATCGCTCCATGTCAGCTGCAGGGTATCTCCGATGCGCAGCGCAGTGTTGATGCCGGTGACGATGAGTGCATAGTTCCTGAGGTTTGGTTTTTGCATCAGGTAATAATCTCTTAGTGCCTGCAATTCTTTCTTGTTCTTAATTGGTTGTGTTGTAGCCATGTTTTTCCTCCTTTTTATTTGTATAGCCTCTCGGATTCTCCAGCCCTTATTTTCTGCGGCTTTCAAATCCGGTTT
>CASGVX010000261.1 GCA_949346185.1 uncultured Lachnospiraceae bacterium | reverse complement strand
GGGAGAATCTGGAGGAGTATCAGGTGAAGGCGGCGGCGATTCAGGATACGGAATTGTATCTGGGAGAGTATGCCATTGCGGAGGGCTCTACGGGCGGGCTTCCTAATCCTACGATTATGGGGGCGAAGATTGCCAATGCATTGCTGGACATCAAGGGGGTGAAGGCATCCTTTGTGCTGACAAGGCACAATAAGAAAATATATGTCAGCGCTAGGTCTATTGATGAATTGAATGTCCAGATTATGATGGAGCGCTTGGGCGGCGGCGGCCATATCAACATGGCGGGAGCCCAGCTGGAGGGCAAGGACATGGAGGAGGCCAAGGCGGTAATCAGAGAGGCGATTGATACAATGATTTCGGAAGGAGAGGCATAATGGAAATAATTTTATTGGAAGATGTAAAATCCCTGGGAAAGAAGGGAGAATTGGTGAAGGTGAGCGAGGGCTATGCTAGGAACTTTCTGTTAAAGAAGAATCTGGGCGTGGAGGCCACGGCGAAGAGCAAGAATGACTTGAAACTGCAGAAGCAGCACGAGGAGAAGGTTGCTCAGGAGAAGCTGGAGGCGGCGAAGGCCTTCGCTGAAGAACTGAAGGAAAAGTCCATCACGGTGTCTATTAAGACTGGCTCTGGCGGCAGGAGTTTCGGCTCTGTGTCTACTAAAGAACTGGTGGCGGCGGCCAAGGAGCAGTTGGGCTACGAGCTGGATAAGAAGAAGATCGTGCTGGCTCAGCCAATCAAGAGTCCTGGCATCTTTGACATGCCTATAAAACTGCACCCGAAGGTGACTGGCTCGCTGAAAGTGATTGTAAAAAGCGCGTGAAGTATTTCTAAGCCAGAATAAACGCTGACTAGGAAATGCTAAATCACGCGCAACAAGAACGCAAAGGCGGCGTTCTCGCGCATTGATATGTTTGGAAAGGTCATAAAATATGGACGAGGCTGTGATTAAGAGGATACCGCCCCACAGCGTGGAGGCGGAGAGGGCTGTGATTGGCTCGATGATTATGGATAAGGATGCCATTCTGACCAGTTCGGAGATTCTTGCCGCAGAAGATTTTTATCAGGGGCAGTATGGGGAACTTTTCCAAGCTCTGGTGGATTTATATCGCAGTGGCGTGGCCACGGATCCAGTGACCTTGCAGAATAAGCTGAGGGAGATGGAGACTTCGCCGGAACTTTCCAGTCCGGAATATCTGGCCAATCTCACGGTGAGCGTGCCTACCTCTGCCAATGTGAAGCATTATGCGGACATTGTTCATGAGAAAGCGGTGCTGCGTCGGCTGATTCAGACTTCAGAGAAGGTGACGGCGAATTGCTATATGGCGAATCAGCCTCTGGAGGATATTCTGGACAGCACGGAGAAGGAGATTTTCGACGTGCTGCAGCAGAGATCCTCGGGGGAGTTTGAGCCCATCAGCCAGGTGGTCTTGCGGACTCTGGATCAGATTTCTGCTGCGGCGAAGCAGGAGGGGCATATCACTGGACTGGAGACTGGATTTCGGGATTTGGACTTTAAAACGGCGGGACTTCAGAAGTCGGATCTGGTGCTGATTGCCGCCAGACCTGCCATGGGAAAGACTGCTCTGGTGCTGAATCTGGTGGAACATATTGCCCTGCACAGCGGCGGAACCATTGCCATGTTTAGCTTGGAGATGAGTAAGGAACAGTTGGTGAAGCGCATGCTGTCTATGAATTCCAAGGTGGATTCCCAGAAAATCCGAACTGGGGATTTGGAGGATGAAGATTGGGTAAAATTGGTGGATAGTGTCCGCCGTATTGGAAATACTAATCTGGTCATTGACGATACCTCAGGCATCACGGCGGCAGAATTGCGCACCAAGTGCCGGAAATTAAAGCTTTCCAAAGGGCTGGATTTGGTGATTATCGACTATCTGCAGCTGATGTCCGGTTCCGGGCATCGCCGGGGGGATAACAGGCAGCAGGAGATTTCTGATATTTCCCGCTCCCTGAAGGTGATGGCTAGGGAACTGAATGTGCCGGTGATTGCACTGTCCCAGCTGTCCAGAGCGGTGGAGCAGAGGCCGGACAAGCGTCCCATGCTCTCGGACTTGCGAGAGTCGGGAGCCATCGAGCAGGATGCGGATATGGTGATGTTCTTATACCGGGATGATTATTATAATCCCGACACCGAGGAGAAGAATGTGGCGGAAATTATCATTGCCAAACAGCGCAGCGGCCCCACGGGAAAGGTGAAGCTGGCATGGCTGCCCCATCTGACCAAGTTTGGTAACCTTGAGCAGGAAAGGCTGTGATTTTTTAAGAAAGTATCTTGATTTGCAGGGAAAAATTGGTTAATATATTTACTATGAAAAACAAGACAGGCTGTGGATTTGCAGCGGATTGGAGGAACTATGGCAAGACAGGTAACATTTGACTATTCTTTAACGGAGGGCGTGATTTCAGAGGAGGAAGTGAAATCCATGGAGAAGATTGCTCAGGATGCGAGGGACGTGCTGCTGGGCAAGAGCGGTGCCGGCAATGATTTCCTTGGGTGGATTGACCTTCCGGTGGATTATGACAAGGAGGAATTTGCCCGCATTCAGGAGGCGGCGAAGAGGATTCAGTCAGATTCCGAGGTGCTGCTGGTTATCGGCATTGGCGGCTCTTATCTGGGAGCCAGGGCTGCGATTGAGTTTCTTCGGCATGGATTTTACAACAGCGTGTCCAAGGAGATTCGCAAGACGCCGGAAATTTACTACTGCGGGAACAGTTTGAGCGGAACCTATCTCAAGCAGTTGATTGAAGTGATTGGGGACAGGGATTTTTCCGTGAATATTATCAGCAAGTCCGGCACGACTACGGAGCCGGCGGTTGCTTTCCGGGTATTCAAGGGAATGCTGGAGAAGAAATATGGGAAAGAGGGGGCAGCGAAGAGGATTTATGCCACCACGGACAAGGCAAGGGGGGCATTGAAGGGCTTGGCGACAGAGGAGGGCTATGAGTCCTTCGTGGTGCCGGACGATGTGGGTGGCCGTTTCTCCGTACTCACCGCCGTGGGACTGCTTCCTATCGCAGTGAGCGGTGCGGACATTGCGAAATTGATGGAGGGCGCTGCTTCCATGAGGGATGTGTGCCTGAACAAGGATTTTGCTGAGAATGAGTCTATGAAATATGCGGCTATCCGCAATATCCTCCATCGCAAGGGAAAGAGCGTGGAGATTTTAGGGAATTACGAGCCAGCATTCCACTATGTGGGAGAGTGGTGGAAGCAGCTTTACGGAGAGAGCGAGGGCAAGGATCAGAAGGGAATCTATCCGGCGGCAGTGGATTTGACCACGGATTTGCATTCCATGGGACAGTTTATTCAGGATGGAAGCCGGGTGATGTTTGAGACCATTATGGAATTGGAGAGCCCTTCTCTGGATATCACCATCGAGGAGGAGCCGGTGGATCTGGATGGATTGAATTATCTGGCAGGAAAGACGCTGGATTTCATTAATAAGAGCGCCATGAAGGGAACCCAGCTTGCCCACACGGATGGCAATACGCCAAACCTAACCGTGAAGGTGCCAGAGCAGAATGAATATTATCTGGGGCAGCTGTTCTATTTCTTTGAGTTTGCCTGCGGCATCAGTGGCTATATCTTAGGGGTCAATCCCTTTAACCAGCCTGGGGTGGAAAGTTAC
>CASGVX010000260.1 GCA_949346185.1 uncultured Lachnospiraceae bacterium | reverse complement strand
ATAGAAAGGTGGAGGAATATGAAGGATCAGAAGGATACGCTGCTGTTGGGGGGGAAGGAGTTTTCTTCCCGATTTATTTTGGGTTCGGGAAAGTATTCCTTGGAGTTGATCAGGGCGGCTGTGGAACATGCGGGGGCTCAGATGATTACCTTGGCCCTGCGTCGGGCAAATCAGGGTGGCATGGCGAATATACTGGATTATATTCCAGAGGGGGTGACGCTTCTTCCCAATACCTCCGGTGCCAGAAATGCAGAGGAGGCAGTGAGGATTGCTAGGCTTTCTAGGGAAGTGGGCTGTGGAGATTTTGTGAAAATAGAGATTATGCGGGACAGCAAATATCTTCTGCCGGATAATCAGGAGACAATTCGAGCCACGGAGATTCTTGCGAAAGAGGGGTTCCAAGTGATGCCATATATGTATCCGGATTTGAATGTGGCCAGGGATTTGCAGGATGCGGGGGCGGTGAGCATCATGCCTCTGGCGGCGCCCATAGGATCCAACAAGGGGCTGTGTACTAAGGAATTTATTCAGATACTGATAGACGAGGTTGATCTGCCGATTATCGTAGATGCGGGGATCGGCGCGCCCAGTCAGGCGTGCGAGGCCATGGAGATGGGTGCCGCTGCTGTGATGGCCAATACTGCCATTGCCACGGCGGGGGATGTGCCCGCTATGGCAGAAGCTATGAAATTGGCCATTGAGGCAGGAAGGAAGGCGTATCTTGCCGGTCTGGGAAGAGTGATGGAAAAGGGGGGGAGCGCATCCTCTCCCCTGACGGGATTTCTGGAATCTTGAGAGGTCAGATGAAATGCAGTTGAACGCATTGGGGAAAGATTTCTATGGTTTTTCCCTGAGGCGGGAGTGATTTAATTTGGTTCTATATTTAGGAATATAAAAATCAAGTGAAGGGTATTTGCCTTGTAGAAGAGAGGAAGTTTATGAGTGAAGTGCTAGAGGAAAAACGGATAGACCATATGACATATCTGCCTGACATGGAAGTGCTGGAGGATTCTGACATCATGGATCAGGTGATTGCCGGGATGGATTGCTATAACTATGAACAATATACAGAGGTCGATGTAAGGGCGGCGCTGGCGCATCGGGAGTGCACTGTGGAGGACTTTCAGGCGCTGCTTTCGCCGGCGGCCATGCCTTTTCTGGAGGAGATGGCCCAGAGGGCTCAGGAGGAGACTAGAAAGCATTTTGGTAATTCTGTCTTCATGTTTACGCCTCTGTATATTGCCAACTATTGCGAGAACTATTGCATTTATTGTGGTTTCAACTGCCATAATAAGATTCGCAGGGCAAAGTTGAATGAGGAGCAGATTGAGCAGGAGATGCAGGCGATTGCGGAGACGGGGCTGCAGGAAATTCTTCTCTTAACCGGGGAGAGCCGCAAGATGTCCGATGTGAAGTACATAGGAGAGGCGTGCAAGATAGCCAGAAAATATTTCAAGGTAATCGGTCTGGAGGTTTATCCCATGAATTCTGACGAGTATGCCTATCTCCATGAATGCGGTGCGGATTATGTTACGGTATTTCAGGAGACGTATAATTCCCACAAGTATGAGACCCTGCATCTGGCGGGACATAAGCGTATTTTTCCCTATCGCATCAATGCTCAGGAGAGGGCTGTCAGGGGCGGCATGCGGGGCGTGGGATTTGCGGCGCTGCTTGGGCTGGATGACTTTAGGAAGGATGCTTTCGCCACTGGATATCACGCTTATCTTCTCCAGAGGAAATATCCCCATGCGGAGATTGCATTTTCCTGTCCTAGGCTGCGTCTGATTATAAATAATGATAAAATAAATCCCAAAGATGTGCATGAGGCGCAGTTATTGCAGGTGATTACTGCCTATCGCATATTCATGCCCTTTGCCAATATCACCATCTCTACCAGAGAATGCGCCAGAGTGCGGGACAATGTGATCAAGCTGGGAGCCACCAAGATCTCGGCCGGGGTATCTGTGGGAATTGGAGAGCATTGCGAGGAGAATGAGAATGTGGGAGATGGGCAGTTCGAGATTTCAGATGGAAGAAATGTGGAGGAAGTATATCAGGCGATATGCCATCAGGGGCTGCAGCCTGTTATGAGTGATTATATCTATGTGTAAATTGATTGCTGTGACAAACCGGAAACTTTGTTCCGGTGATTTTCTGGAACAGATTAAGACATTGGCAGAGAATGATGTGGATATGATTGTCCTGAGAGAGAAGGATATGAGTGAGCGGGACTATGGAAAACTGGCAATGCAGGTGCAGGAAATCTGCAGGTTATATGGAACCACCTGCGTTCTTCACAACTATTTTGGCGTGGCAAAACGTTTGGAGGCGGATGGTCTCCATTTGCCTCTCCTCAAAGCGATGAAGAATCGAGAGAATCTTCGGACGGTGTGCCTGTCCGGGGTGTCTACCCACTCTGTTGAGCAGATTCAGCTGGCGGAGGCCTGCTTTGCCTCGTATGTCTTCTATGGCCATGTCTTTCCCACGAAGTGCAAGGAGGGAGCTGCGCCCAGAGGCCTGTCCCGGCTGGCAGCTGCATGCAGCGCATCGGATGTGCCAGTGTATGCGCTGGGGGGCATTTCTCCCGAAAATGCGGGGCTGGTACTGAATGCGGGGGCAGAGGGAATCTGCCTGATGTCCTGGGCCATGGGCGCAAAGGGAGACAGCATTCGCAAGCTGGCTGGGTTCTGTCACTGCTATCAGAGGAAAGAAACTGTCAGGGAAAAGGATTTCTTTGCGGAGATGGAGATGCGGGCTTAGCCCGCAGTAGTTTTTTATTTTACTTAGATGTACTATAAATTATAGTGGAATAGGTTTTGCAGCGCAAGTACTATAATTAGAAATTAATTAATTGCGGAGGGAATCAGAAATGTATGATTGTCAAGAATTTCGGTTAGAACTTAAAGACACCGAATGGCCACTAGAATTCATTGATCACGATAGAAAAATAGCCCGGGCAATTGTTACTGACAAGATGGGGAATTTTTATTTTGTAAGAGCTATTCGTGATGATGATTTTGGAAAAGCCGCATTGATTGAAACGGCAGGTGGTGGCGTAGAGCAGGGCGAGGACCTGATTACAGCTATAAAAAGAGAACTTAAGGAAGAGCTGGGCGTACAGGTTGATGTGATATGTAAAATAGGAGTGGTAAGTGATTATTATAATTTAATTCACAGGCACAATATTAATAATTATTTCTTATGCCAAATTAATACCTTTGGGGAAAAGAATTTAACTATAGATGAAATAGAAAACTTTCATTTATCAACATTAAAACTGACGTATGATGAGGCGGTCAGGGAGTATGAAAACAGGGCTAATACAAAGCTGGGCAGGCTTGTTGCAAATAGAGAATTACCGATATTGAAACGAGCAAAAGAAATAATAAATAGGAGATTTCATTAATCAAACGAGCATTCCTATTATTTACCGGGAAGTTAGACACGAACGACATTAGGAGTTGTAGGAGGATGTATCATTGAGTAAAAAACTATCAGACATGACTTTGGAAGAATTGTGGCAGCTTTTTCCTATTCATTTGACAGAACATCAGGATTATTGGAAAGATTGGTATGCAGAAGAAGAAATTTAATTAGGGCTTGCTGAACAATCAAAGTTTTCTCTCTATGCAGGAAGTATAGGCAAGCC
>CASGVX010000259.1 GCA_949346185.1 uncultured Lachnospiraceae bacterium | reverse complement strand
TACCCCCGGCGGATTCTTCTTCCCCGCCTTGTCGTGATTCGCCACTTTCTTTCCAAGTATCTCTCGCAAATCCTTCTCCCTGATGGAAAGCTTCTCTGTCTCATTCTCCACCACTTCCACTGCGGCAAAGCGGCAAATCTTATCCAACTGCTTTTTGAGCCCCCGCACCCCGGCTTCCCTGGTATAATCCGAGATAATCTTTTTCATCGCCCCCTGGGTGATGGTGACCTGGTTCTTTTTCAGCCCCACCTGCTCCAGAGATTTTGGAAAAAGAAACTTCCTCCCAATCTGATATTTCTCCGTGGGAGTATACCCTTCCAGACTAATCACCTCCATGCGGTCAAGAAGAGGCGCAGGAATCCCGTCCAAAGCATTGGCAGTGCACAGGAAAAATACGTCAGACAGGTCATAGGGCACATTCATATAGTGATCCACATAGGCATGATTCTGCTCCGGGTCTAGCACTTCCAAGAGGGCATTTGCCGGATCTCCCTTGTAGTCCTGAGCCAATTTATCAATCTCATCCAGCACCACCACAGGATTCTTCACCCCGCTGCGCTTAATGCCCTCCATGATCCTCCCGGGCATGGCGCCCACATAGGTTCTCCTGTGCCCCCGAATCTCCGCCTCATCCCGGACGCCCCCCAGACTGATGCGCACGAATTCCCGCCCAAGCGCCTTGGCAATGCTCTGTCCCATGCTAGTCTTTCCCGTGCCGGGTGCTCCCACGAACAGAAGGATAGATCCGGTCTGCTTTCCCCGCAGCCGCATCACCGCCAGCTGTTCCAGCACTCGCTTTTTCACCTTATCCAGACCAAAATGATCCTTCTCCAGCACCTTTCTAGCCTGTGACAAATCAATTTCCTGCTGCTCTTCCTCTTTCCAAGAAACGCTGGTAATAAAATCTAGATATTCATAGAGCGTGCCATACTCGCTGCCATGGCCATCCTCCATGGCAAAGCGCTTCAGCACCCGCTTTGCCTCCTTCTCCACTTCCTCTGGCATCCCTGCCTGGGCGATGCGCTGCGCAAACATTTCCTGCTCGGAGGCGTTTCCCTCCTCCATATGATCCAATTCCTGTTCCAGCACCCGCATCTGCTTCTTAATCGCCATTACTTTATAGGCTTTCTCCTCTTTTTCCGTCATCTTCTGGCGAAGTTCCTCATTCCAAGACTTCCTGCCCACCAGACGCTTGATGCCCTCCATGATCAGCTGAAATCTTTTATCTCTGGAATCCTCCGCCAGAATGGCATAGCGCTCCTCCGAATCCAGATCCAAAAAAGCCCCCAGATTGGTGGCAGCCTCGTGCATGGTCTTCCACCGCCGGATGATCCCCTTATACATCACCCCTGCCGGGAGGTTCTCCACCAAGTCTTTCGCATAACCCTTGAATTCCCTGAGAATGGCCTTCTCATCTCTCTCAGAGACATCCTCCACATCCTGCAGCACATCATAGGAAGCTTCCACCCTCCCCAGATCAATGCTCACCTCTCCCACATGCACCCGATCTCCCGTCTCCACCGTCATCAGCCTGTGCTCCTCCTGAGTGAAACTGGCCGTTCTCCTAGCCATGACTCCCACCGGATAAAAATCCTCCTGAGACAGCTGATCCCTGTCCTTCTGCTTCCTGATGGGCACCACGAGAAACTCCTCTTCCTCCTGGATATTCTCCAGCTCTATCTCTGAAAACACATCTTCCTGCACGTGAATTTCTACAAAAGGTAGAATCAATGTATCATATACTGGTATAACTAACATGTTCTCCTCCTATTCATACATGGTGATGCTGCCATGGGCAGCAGTCATTTTTTGTTAGCACTTCACTTTATCGAGTGCTAACTCTTTCGTAAAATCAAAGTGCACGCCAGTTCGGCTGCACTTGATGAAATCTTACCACCCGGCAGAAACTTTGTCAAGATGCCATGACAATTCTATTTTTCCCATGATTCTTTCCATAATACAGTCTCTGATCCGCCAGAGAAATCATTTTCTCCACATTGGCCCGTTCCTTGTAAAATGCCATGCCAAAAGTCATAGTCACCCGCACATCCTGCCCATGATAATTGACCACGTTCTCCTCAATCTTATGCCGTACCAATTCTAGGATTTCCCCTGCCGTCTCCTGCTCCCCATACACCAGCATCAAGAACTCTTCCCCGCCCCAGCGACAGGGAACGCCCCGCTGTTCCAAGGTCTTTTTGATAATGTCCGCCACGGTATAGAGCACCATGTCACCACAATTATGCCCATAAGTATCATTGATTACCTTAAAATCGTCAATATCCCCGATAATGACGCAGTAAGGCTTTCCTGATTTCTCAAACTGCTCGAAAAAGTGCATCATGTGATGTCGGTTATTCAGCTTTGTCAGCATATCATAGTTTGCCAGAAAATCCAGTTCCATATTCTTTTCCCGAAGCATGTCATTTCCCACGTCCATCATATATTTATGATATGCCATATCCGACAGCACATTGGCAATGGTATAAAGGGAGCCCGCAGCCTTGTCTATCCTCTCCTTATCCACCACATTGACTTTCCCTGCCGCCTCTTCGTACTGGTCGGGGTCAATTCCCAGCTCTGCGGCAATCTTCCTCACCTTCTCCCTGTCGGGCTTCTCCGGGAGCACCTGCCCGCCGATAAAGCAGCCCAGCATCTCTCCGTTTGCCATGATGGGGGCAGAAAAGTCCACCAGCCCGGCATGGCACTCATAGGCACAGGAAATGCCTTTTTCCAGAGCCACCTCCGCCCCGATGCGGTCACACTCCCAGCAGCGCTTCCCGCCCAGAGGAGATTTTCTGGTATGCTTCATGCAAAATTCCGTGAAATTAGAGCCACGGGTTACGGGAACGCCGTTTCGATCCGTGGTCAGAGCCGCCATTCCCGACATATCAGAAAAAGCATCCTGAATTTTCTGCAAAGTATCCACGCTGATAAGGTCCGTCAGAGCCAGTTCCTTCTCCACGGGCAGGGAAATTTCCTTATTCAGCCCATTTTCCAGCAATTCCACGAACTGCTCCTCCGATACAGGCTTGGAAAAATAATTCCCTTGAATGTAGTCGCAGTCATGGCGATTGAGAAAGTCCAGCTGTTCCTGGGTCTCCACCCCCTCTGCAATCATCTTGGCCCCGGCATGGTGCGCCATGTCTATCATGGAATGGATGATGCTCTTGATCTTCCCCTCCATGCTAATCTTCTGCACAATGCCTATATCCAGCTTCATCATATCAAAATTATAATCGCTTACCACAGAAAAAGAGGTAGAGCCACTGCCGAAATCATCCAGCAGAATGCTTGCCCCCGCCCCCTGCAGGTCGGCAATGACGCGATTTTCCCTGCCCATCAGTGCCGCACAGGAAGTCTCAGTCACCTCAAATCTTATAGGAAGCCTTTCCATGACGCCCTCTTTCAAATCCTCCATGATGGAGCCCACCATTGCCTCATCAAAAAAATCCATCCAAGAAAGGTTGACCGAGATGGGCACCGTATGCAGCCCCCGTCTTTTCCTCCTCCGCTGGAATCCCTTCACCTCATCCAGCACAAAGCAATCCAGCCGGGTAATGTGGCCGCTCTCCTCCAGTGCCGGAATAAATGCTTTTGGAAAAAGCAGCCCCTGTTCCGGATGATTCCACCTCACCAGAGCCTCTGCCGATACCAGCTGCCCCGTCCTGGCATGGAAAATCGGCTGATAGTGA
>CASGVX010000258.1 GCA_949346185.1 uncultured Lachnospiraceae bacterium | reverse complement strand
AGAAAGGTCTCCACGCCGAAGGTAGTCAGGGCAGAGCCGAAAAATACCGGGGAGAGTTCTCCTCTTTGCACTTGTTCCAAATCCAAGGGATCGCTGGCACCGTCCAGAAGTTCGATTTCCTCCACCAGCTGGCTATATAATTCTTCCGTGGCCAGTTCCCGCAGAGCGGGATCTTCTATATCGTAGTCTGTTTCAGCTGCAGATTTGGCGCCTCCGGTGGACACGGATTGGAATGTGCGCACGGTCTTCGCCCGCCTGTCGTAAATGCCCTTGAACCGCTTTCCGGAACCGATGGGCCAGTTCACTGGGCAGGTACGGATGCCCAGCATCGTCTCGATATCGTCCAGCAGCTCAAAGGAATCTCTAGCCTCCCGATCCATTTTATTGATAAAGGTAAAGATGGGAATATGGCGCATGACGCAGACCTTGAATAATTTGATGGTCTGGGCCTCCACGCCCTTGGAGGCATCGATCACCATCACCGCAGAGTCTGCCGCCATCAGGGTGCGGTAGGTATCCTCGGAGAAGTCCTGATGTCCCGGCGTGTCCAAGATATTGATGCAGAAGTCATCATAATGGAACTGGAGAACGGAGGATGTGACAGAGATTCCGCGCTCCTTTTCTATTTCCATCCAGTCTGACACGGCATATTTGGAATTTGCCTTGCCTTTTACGGAACCGGCGGTGTTGATGGCCCCCCCGTATAGAAGGAATTTCTCTGTCAGGGTGGTCTTTCCCGCATCGGGATGGGAGATGATTGCAAAGGTTCTCCGTTTTTTGATTTCTTTTGTGATATTCTGGTCAGCCATAGTTTTCCTCCGTCCAATGATTCGTTGCTTGTACGTTTCTGGTACTTTTTCGATAGCATTATATAGTGTATAGGATTTTCTAAATAAATACAAGAGTGATTCTATGGTTACTGTTCACATTCTATGAGGAAATGTTACTATTTACGGCAACAAGGAAATTAACATATTTATGACATGAATTTGACGAATTAATCCGTTAATTTAACCCATGGTAAATATAAGAAGTATATTTAAAGCCAGAGGGGCGGATGCTGTTCTGCATGCATCACGGGCAGAGAAAATGTTCAATCTATATGAAAAAGCAATAGGCGTTGGCATGGGGTTGTCCGACGCGGAAAGAGGTTAATGATGAGAAAGAAGACTTGGACAAGGAAACTGGCAGTTGCGGCACTTCTGGCATGTGCGGTATTGGTGACGGGATGTGGAAGCGGAGAGAAGAAGGATGCCGATACCATTCAGATGACGAATGTATCTTATGATCCCACGAGAGAATTTTATGCGTTTTACAATAAGATGTTTGAAGACTATTATAAGGAAAAGACGGGAAAGAAGGTGGAAATCACCCAGTCTCATGGAGGTTCCGGCTCTCAGGCCCGCTCTGTCCTGGAGGGGAACGAGGCGGACGTGGTGACGCTGGCCCTTGCCCATGACATTACGTTGATTGAAGACCAGGGACTGATTGAGGAGGGATGGCTGGAGGAATTTGAGGGCAACAGTTCTCCCTATACCTCTACGATTGTTTTCCTCGTGCGCAAGGGGAACGAGAAGGGGATTCAGGACTGGGAGGATTTGACCAAGAGCGGGGTAGATGTGATTACGCCTGATCCTAAGTCTTCCGGCGGCGCTTGCTGGAATTTCCTCGGAGCATGGGAGTATGCGGACAGGAAATTCGGCGGCGATGAGGCAAAGATTAAGGAATTTGTGGGAGATTTGTATAAGAATGTGCTGGTGATGGATTCTGGCGCCAGAGGCGCAACTACCACCTTTGTGGAAAACGGACAGGGAGATGTGTTAATCGCTTGGGAGAATGAGGCGCTATTAACGCTGAAAGAGTATCCTGATGAATACGAACTGATTACCCCCAGCGTCAGCATCAAGGCGGAGCCTTCTGTTGCTATTGTGGACGAGAATGCGAAGAAGAATGGAACCCAGGAGGTAGCGAAGGAATACCTGCAATATTTATATTCTGAGGATGCCCAGAAGTTGATTGGGGAGAATTTTTACCGTCCCAGCAATCAGGAGATTTTGAAAACCTTTGGGGAAACCTTTGATTTGTCTGTGGAAATGTGCACTATTGACGATTTTGGCGGCTGGGATCAGGCCTATGAGGATTATTTCGCAGATGACAAGATTTTTGATGAGATTTACAGCAAATAGGAAGGAGTGGCGATGGCAGCGTGAAGTCGGGTTTTCCCGCTCAAGATTTGTACAAGCAACTCATGAACAGAGATTCATATGAAATGAGGTAAAATGTGATGAAAAAGCGTCAAAGGCGTACCAGAAGGGCAACTGTGATTCCTGGATTCGGACTTACTATGGGAATCGTGGTGGCAATGCTCTCTCTGCTGATTCTGATCCCCCTGGCTTCCATTCTTGCATATTCTTTTCGAATGTCCCCGGGGGAGTTCTGGGAACTTGTCACTAGGCCCAATGTGCTGCAGGCTTTTGCCACCAGTATTGGATGTGCTTTCGTGGCTGCCATGGTCAACTGTGTTTTTGGGCTGATCCTCGCATGGATATTGGTTCGTTATGATTTTTTCGGGAAAAGGCTCATTGATGCCATGGTTGAACTGCCATTTGCCCTGCCTACGGCGGTGGCGGGCATCACCCTGTCCAGAATGTACTCGGATCAGGGAGCCATGGGAAAGTTTCTGGCTCGGTTGGGCATGGAGGCATCCTACACGAAGGTGGGCATTGTCATTGCTTTGATTTTTGTGGGCATTCCTTTTGTCGTCAGGGCGACTCAGCCGGTGCTGGAAAAACTTCCCCGGGAATATGAGGAGGCGGGCATGATGCTGGGGGCTGGACCCTTTTATGTCTTTCGCAGGGTTCTGCTGCCGGAATTGATGCCGCCCCTGCTCACGGGATTTGGCCTGGCACTGGCCAGGGGGATCGGCGAGTACGGCAGTGTGATTTATATTTCTGGCAATAGCGAGCGGGAGGGGACGCAGGTAGTCTCCTATGTCATCATGCAGAAATTAAATTCCGGCAGCGTGGATTATGAGGGGGCGGCGGCCATTGCCCTGGTATTGCTGCTGATCTCCTTCTTTCTGCTGTTCCTAATTAATGTGAACCAGATTGCGGCAGGGCGCAGGGCGAGATAATCGGGAGGGGTAATAGGAAATAGCAACGATAGAAAAGCATAGAGTTTATCTATGCATTAGGAGAGGACGCATTATGGGAAGACAAGGGCGAGACAGGCTTTCCCCGGAGCAGGGGGGGAGCGGCGTAGAAAAGGATTTGAGAAATGGCAGAGGGCAGGGCACGAGGCAGAAGGGAATAGTGCCAGTTCTTCTGATTGTGGCGGGCGTCTTATTTTTTTTGGTGATGCTGGTGCTTCCCTTGGTGGAAGTGATTTACCGGTCTTTGAAGGATGGGCTTGCCTCCTATATGAATGCGGTGACGGCAGAAAATACCATTGCCGCATTGAAGGTCACTCTGATTGCGGCGGCCATTGCCCTGGTGGTGAATACCTTTTTTGGATTGTGCGCTTCCTGGCTGCTGACAAAGTTTGAATTTCCAGGAAAGCATGTGTTGTCTGTTCTGATTGATATCCCTTTCTCTATCTCTCCTGTGATTGCAGGATTGGCGTATATCATGACTTTTGGCAGGATGGGTTGGGCCACGCCCATTGTGGAACAAATCAACCAGTGGCTGGGGACAGACATCTCTCTGGTGTT
>CASGVX010000257.1 GCA_949346185.1 uncultured Lachnospiraceae bacterium | reverse complement strand
TGGCGATATTCTGTTGTCTTAATCAGGCAGCAGCTTTAAAAACTGTCGCAATCTAAATACGGTAATCATGGAAAATCTCCCCAAGGGTTTTTCTAACGCCTTCTCTGGATGCGGTAACTTAGAAGAACTCCAGCTGCCCGCAGATTTGAAAGGAATCGTGCAAAAAGAAGGGGTGATCTTCGACAGCAGCATGCAGACCCTTCTATTCTACCCTGCCGGCAAAAAAGATAAAAGTTACCAGCTCCCTGCCGGAATCAAGAAAGTCGGTGAATCTGCTTTTGCCGGGACACAGCATTTGTTAAGCGTCACAATGAACAAGGACTTGCAGATTATAGAAGAATACGCATTCAGGGATGCCAGAATAGAAAACATCCATCTGAACGAGGGACTGAAAGAGATTTGCGGGTCAGCCTTCGATGGTTCAGATATTTTGGAACTCCGTCTGCCAGACAACTGCAAAATTTCCTCTAGTATATGCATGGACTGCAAAAAACTTCGCTCCGTAAAGTTCCCTGCAAATCTGGAAAAACTAACCTTTGGCTTTCAGGGATGCTCTTCTCTTCGTACACTGCACATTTCAAAAAAGATAAAGAAACTGGGCGGGGGATTTTATTTGAAGGGCTGCACCAGCCTGACTTCCATCACGGTGGAACAGGGCAACCAATACTTCACCGCAGTAAATGGCGTGCTGTACAGCAAATCAAAGAAGACACTGATTGCCTATCCTCCTGCCAAGAAGGGCAAAAAGTTCTCCGTGCCAAAGACTGTGAAAAAAATAGGCGCCAACGCATTGATTGACAGTCGCTTCCTTCAGGAGGTATCCATGAAAGACAGCGTGACCGCATGCGGACAGAATGCATTTTCCGGCGGGGCGGCACTGAAAAAGGTCAGACTGTCAAAGAACCTGAAAAAAATAGAATATGGATTATTCTCCCACTGCCGCAAGTTACAGAAAATCACCATCCCTGACAAGGTAAAGCAGATAGATTATGGTGCCTTTGACGGATGCACTTCCCTGAAAAGCGTCACCTTGGGAAAGAAAGTGAAGAAAATATGCGAGAATGCATTTCGGGACTGCCATAAACTGCAGAAGATTACGCTCCGAAAGAAAACATGGGCGCGGAATCTTACCTTGGAAAAATGTTTCGTGAGAACCGGAAGCAAGAATTACCGCAAGCTGGTATTGAAACTGCCAAAGAAATGGAAAAAAGATAAGAAGCTGGTAATGTATGAATTTCACGATGGGGGACTTAGCAAAAAAGCGAAGGTAGCATATTATTAATTGAGAGCAATGAGGCCGTCGTCTATCTTGACGACGCCAACCAAATCGGTCTGCCACGGAAAGCATTCAGCCTGCCCAATTATTTGGGCAGGCCATCTATATTTTTACCTTTTCCAATCTGCGAAAGGCTTATTGCCGATATCACTTATTTCTTCTTTGTCTTCACCTTCTTCGCCGCCGAGTAATTCCCGATGGCCTTTCCCCCGGTATGCGCACATCAACCGAACATTTAAAAAAGCCATCGGAAAGACAATCTTCCAATGGCTGAATGATTACCGCATCACCGAAGCGCAAAAACTCCTGCAGTCAAATTTATATACCCATAAGCAAATCGCAGAGCAAACCGGATTTGCCAATGAATTCTATTTCTCCCGGGTATTCAAGAAACTCACTGCCAGCCGCCCGCTTATCTCCTCATACCGTGGTCAGCGTCACCCCGTCCCCCACTGGGAGAATGACCGTATTCAGCCCCTGGGAGTGGGTAAGGGTATAGAGATATTGCCGCATCCTCTTATGGATCGTGCGATCCCGCTTGGTGATGGCATACCGGGACTGGAGCACGTCGCCCCCCTGCAGCACGTTGTCCGTCACCAGCATCCCTCCCGGTTCCAGCAAAGCCAGAATGTCAGGCAGAAAGCGCAGATACTGTCCCTTGGCGGCGTCCATGAATATAAAGTCATAGTTCCTGCCCTGGGCCACCATCTCCTCCAGAACCTCTGCGGCATCCCCCTCCCACAGGGTAATCCTGCCATCCATTCCATATCTGGCAAAATTCTCCCTAGCCGCCCGAATCCTCTGGGGAACCTTCTCAATGGTATCCAGCCGGGCATTCTCCCCTGCATGATGGCATAATAGCATCCCGGAGAACCCTACAGCCGTGCCAATCTCCAGCATTTTCTCCGGCTGCCTGGCACCCATCAGAAATATCAGCAGCGACTGCATGGAACGGCGGATAATGGGAACTTCCTCTGCCAGTGCCAGCCGCTCCACCTCTTTCAGATATTCTGGCAGCTGCCAGTTCAGGGAATCTATGAATGTGGTGAGCCTATCTCCAATTATCGTCTCCTGCAACGCCTCATCCATCGAGAAATTCCGTCTCAATTTCCGCACCCTCCAGTAATTTTTCCTGCAATTCCCTCACCATGCGGCAGTACTGCCTCTCTGCCACGAGAAAATCATTGGCAAGTCCATTGCCCATCAAGTCCCGGAACTCATTCTGCAAAGCATTGTTGGCCTGAATGGTATTGTCCCACATCCTCAGGGAAATGCCCCTCCTGCGAAACTCTCCAATCCTCCCATACAAATCCGGCTGCCCCTTCACCCTCTGCAGCAAGTTCCGATACTGATTATACTCTTTGGTGCCATGCAGCCTGTCCACCAATGTCGCCATCAAGTCCTCTACTTCGCTCATAGACATCCTTCCTTCTCATTCCCGTACATGCCAATTTCACCAGTTCTTCGCATTTCCGCATATGCCAGTCCCTGAGATCCAGAGTATTATAGCCGCTATTCGCAGCAACGCATTATTCAATCTCCGTGATAATTGGGAGAATCATAGGATTCCTCTTCATCTTCTTCCACAGGAAATCACTCAGGCTATCCTTAATCTCCGTCTTAATCTTGCTCCAGTCAGAGACATTATTGTCCAGACATCTCTCCAGCGCCGCATAGACGATCCCCTTCGCCTCGTCCATGAGGTACTCTGACTCCCGCACATACACAAAGCCACGGGACACGATATCCGGCCCGGCCAGCAGCTGGTTGGTATACTTCTCCAAGGTCAATACAATGATAATCAGGCCATTCTCCGACAGATGCTGGCGATCCCGAAGCACGATATTACCCACATCGCCCACGCCCAGGCCATCCACCATGATGCCCTGCGCCTGTACCTTCCCGGTAAAGACCGCTCTCCTAGAATTAATTTCCAACACATCCCCGGAGGATAGGATAACAGTATTCTCCTTCGGGATGCCCATCTTCTGCGCCAGTTCCGCATGGGCTTTCAGATGCTGATACTCCCCATGCACAGGAATGGCATATTGAGGCTTTGTCAATGCGTAAATCAACTTAATCTCTTCCTCGCAGGCGTGTCCTGATACATGGGTATCCTGCACGATGACCTTCGCCCCCTTCTGGGACAATTCATTGATTACATTGGACACTGATTTCTCATTGCCGGGAATTGGCCTGGAACTAAATATAATGGTATCGCTGGGAACAATCGTCACCTTCCGATGAATGTTTGCCGCCATCCTCGACAATGCCGCCATGGCCTCTCCCTGACTTCCCGTAGTGATTAGCACCAGTTTCTCCGGCGCATAATTCTTCATTTGCTCGATGTCAATCATAATATTCTTCGGCACATCAAGATATCCCAATTCGGTGGCGGTGGCAATGACGTTCACCATGCTCCGCCCTTCCACGACC
>CASGVX010000256.1 GCA_949346185.1 uncultured Lachnospiraceae bacterium | reverse complement strand
ATGATTGTGGCGGATGGAGCCAATATGGGAGTGATTCGGGAGGCGGCGTTAAAGTTTGGGGAGACTTTGAAGATTCCTGCGCTTTATTATGAGAGCGAGGAGTATATCCACGGGCCCAACATGCAGCTGACGCCGGAAAGCACGGTATTTTTCATTGATACCAATAGACGGCACAATCGGATTTATGATGTGTTCCGGGCTACCGAGCTGGTGACGGAGCATGTTTGCCTGGTGACCAGCAAGGATGTGCCGGATGATGACAAGGTCATCAAAGTGCCAGGCAATGTGATGAATGAACTTACCCCCTTATTTACGGTGGTGCCTTTTCAATATATATCTGCCCATGTGACGAAGGAAAAAAATAATTTTGAATGTCATCCGCTCTTTGAGGAGTTTGAGAAGAAAATCAAGTGCAAGACGGATGATTATGACCAGATGATGGAAAAAAAGATACAGGAAGCAAAGGAGGAGTAGGAACATGAGAAAATATGTGATAGCGACGCATGGAAAGATGGCGGAAGGCATCCGTTCAACCTTGGAAATCATCGTGGGGCCGCAGGAGAATCTCATCTGCATCAATGGTTATACGGAGGAGTGTCCCGAACCAGTCTCGGAGATGAAGCGGATTGTGGAGGAAAGTCAGGGGGATGAGGTTGTTTTCATGACGGATATGCTAGGGGGGAGTATCAATAATAACGCAGTCAGCCTGATGGGCCAGGGAAATGTCCACGTGGTTACTGGAATCAATCTGGCGGCAGTGATTTCGCTGGTGATGTCTGAGCCGGATCAGGATGCGGCAGAGGCTGTGAGAGAGGCTGTGGAGAGTTCTAGGGAGATGATGGTTTACTGCAATGAGATGGAGCAAGAAGGGGATTTGGAGGAGGATTTTTAGTGGTAGCGCAAGTCAAGGCGAACTGGGTTCGCTTTGCAAATATTGTGCCTGCGGCATAGCATGCTTTCCATGCGTGCTAGTTTGCAGGTAACGGAAAGGTATGGGGATTTATATGATTAAAGCGATTAGAGTGGATTACAGGCTATTGCATGGCCAAGTGGCGGTTTCCTGGACGTCTGCATTGGGGGCGGACTGTCTGCTTCTGGTGAGCGACACGGTAAAGGATGATGCCATGAGGATGAATGCGCTGAAAATGGCAAAGCCTTCGGGGGTGAAGGTTGTGATTAAGAACACGGAGGAGGCCGTGGAGGCGTTGAAGAGCGGGGTGACGGATAAGTATAAGCTCTTCGTGATCTGTGAGGATTTGGAGATTGCCAGCACCATCGTGGAGGCCGTGGGAGAAAAGAGCCTGAATATCGGGAACACTCCTTTTCGGGAGGGGACGAAGCAGTATGGAAAGAGTGCCCACCTGACAGGGGAGGAGGAGGAGTTGATCAAGGGATTGCTGGATGCGGGAGTTGATGTGTATATTCAGATGGTTCCGGCAGAGAAGAGCATCAAATGTAAATCATTATTCAAATAAAAAGGAGGAAGGGAAATGATTATTCAAACAATTTTGATTTTCCTGATAGGTCTTCTGGGATACTCGGAGTGGCTGCTGGGAACCAGTTATCTTCAGAGGCCTATCGTACTTGGCCCCTTGGTGGGGCTTGTGATGGGGGACATGCAGGCGGGGATTATTATGGGAGCCACGCTGGAGCTGGCGATGATTGGCGCTATCTCTGTGGGAGCGTACAATCCTCCGGATTTGATTTCCGGTACCATTCTGGGCGTGTCTCTGGCGATATCGTCAGGAGCGGGGGCAGATGCCGCGCTGACATTGGGCATTCCCATCGCCACGGTGATGCTGGCAGTAGATACTGCATTGGGGCAGCCAATCATGCTGTTCTTTATCCACAGATGCGATAAGCATGCGGAGACGGGGAATATCAAGGCATTTAACCGAAGTATGTTTATTGCGGGATACGCTCAGAGTATATTCGGCATTATCTGCATTCCTCTGGCATTCTATTTCGGCGCAGATGCGGTGGCAAAATTACTGGGCGTGATACCGGAGTTCATCCAGACGGGCATGGATATCACGGCAGCATTGCTCCCTGCATTGGGCTTTGCGATGCTGGCGCAGACGATGATGAACAAGAAGGTGGCGCCATTCTTCTTCATAGGATTTTTCCTAGTGGCATACCTGAAGATATCCACCACGGGAGTTGCAATCTTCTCCATCCTGATGGTGCTGATGCTAATCATGTTCGGCGTGATTGGCAAGCAGAAGGGGGAACCAGTTGTGGCGGCAGAGGAAGATGGAGGTGATTTTGATGAGTTTTAGCGTGCATTCTGATTATGAGAAAAAGATAACGAAAAGTGATTTGAAAAAAGTCTTCTGGAGGTCCATTCCATTCGAGCATTCATGGAATTATGAAAGAATGGGAAATGTGGGATATACATATGCTATGTATCCCATTCTCAAGAAGCTTTACCCGGATAAGGATGATTTGGCAAAGGCTATGAAGAGGCATCTGACCTTGTACAATGTGACCCCCTATATCTGTACTTTTCCCTTGGGAATTAGTGCGGCGATGGAGGAAGCGAATACGATGGAAGAGGATTTTGATACAGAATCCATCGGTGCCGTGAAGTCAGCCCTGATGGGGCCGCTGTCGGGCATTGGAGATGCGTTCTTCTGGGGAACCTTGCGAGTGATTGCCACGGGCATTGGCTGTACCTTGGCACTGAAAGGGAATATTTTAGGCCCGCTCCTGTTCCTTCTGATATTTAACGTGCCCCATTATTTCCTGAGATATTTCGGCACGTTTCTGGGATACAAGCTGGGCAGCGAGTCTATCACGAAGATAATGGCTTCAGGGCTGATGGACAGCGTGATGGAGGCAGCCTCTATCGTGGGCATGATGGTGGTTGGCGCCATGACCATGGATATGACGGCCATTAACTTTGTCACGAAGATTGGCAGCGGCGAGGAAGCCACTACCCTGCAGGACCTGCTGACGGATATCGTGCCCGGATTGCCGGTGCTGGGGTTGTTCGGCCTAGTATATTGGATGCTGAAAAAGAAGATGAACCCGCTGCTGATTATGCTAGTCATGCTGGTGTTTGGCATCGTGGGCGCATTCTTCGGATTCTTGGGATAGCAGGCAGTTGTAATTAATGGATGTAGTTTCGGGTGCTCTGGCGGGCAGTCCTCCGGGGCACCTGATAATCAAATAGCAATAAAAAGTATAGGAGGGAAATTAAAAATGGCATTGAGAAATTTTGATGTGGAGAAGTATCTGAAAGAAGGAGATCAGGCATACGGCAAGAGGGGCGAGATTGAGGCTCTGGTGGATAAATTATCCAAGACTGATTATGAGAATGTATGCCTTCTTGGAATCGGCGGGACATGGGCAGAATGGTATCCCGTGGTGGAGGTTGCCAAATATTACAGTGATTTGCCCATCTATCTTGAAAATGCGGCAGAGTTTCTTGTGAAGAAAAATAAAAAGTATATTTCAGATAAGACGCTGGTGTTCACATCATCTGCCTCCGGCGATACGCTGGAGATTGTGAAGTCCGTGAAGATGTGCAAGGATATGGGAATTGATGTCTATGGATTTACAAAAGATGACACTACGCCTCTGGCAGACCTTATGACAGATCCCATATACAATCCCTGCGGAGACTGCGAGGATTCCTATTTGCTCTATTATTTCGTGATACTGCGCCTTCTCTTCAACAGGGGAGAATTTCCTAAGTATGAGGCATGGGC
>CASGVX010000255.1 GCA_949346185.1 uncultured Lachnospiraceae bacterium | reverse complement strand
AAGCCACTGTCTGCTATATGGCTCACTGCCTCTTCATCCACCTCCAGGGCAATGTTCAGCTGAGCCTCCAGTCTCTTCTGCAATTTATCCAGCAGTATCTTCACGATTTCCTTGATATTTTCCTTGGTTAAAGCATGGAACACCAGCATCTCGTCAATGCGGTTGATAAATTCGGGCTTGAAGATCTTCTTCACCTCTTCCAGCACGCCCTCTTTCATCCGCTGATAATCCGCCTCCTCTTCCTCCCCGGAGCCAAATCCCAGATGCTTAGGCGAGATGATGCGGCTGGCTCCCGCATTGGAAGTCATAATGATAATCGTATTCTTAAAGCTCACCTTTCTGCCCTGGGCATCCGTCACATGGCCATCCTCCAAAATCTGCAGCAGAATGTTAAATACATCCAGATGGGCCTTCTCAATCTCGTCAAAGAGAACCACGGAATAAGGATGCCTGCGAACCTTCTCGCTGAGCTGGCCGCCATCCTCGTATCCCACATATCCCGGGGGCGAGCCAATCATTTTGGACACGCTGTGCTTTTCCATATACTCCGACATATCCACTCGGATAATCTCCTGCTCCTTGCCAAAAACCGCCTCTGCCAGAGCCTTGGACAATTCCGTCTTGCCCACTCCCGTAGGCCCTAGGAAGAGGAAGGACCCAATGGGACGATTGGGGTCTTTCAGCCCTACCCTTCCCCTGCGCACGGCCTTTGCCACGGCAGACACGGCCTCCTGCTGCCCCACCACCCTGCGGTGCAGTTCTTCTTCCAAGCGGCGAAGCCTCTCCGTCTCCTCCTCCTGCAGCTTCTGCACCGGAATCTTAGTCCAATCTCCAATGACATTGGCCACATCCAAATCCGTCACCTGCAGATGCTTTTTCTCCACTTCCCGTTCTATCTTCTCTCGAAGAGATTCCATTCTATCCCGGCATGCATTCTGCTTCTTCTTCAATTCGCTGGCCAGCGAAAAGTCCTCCATGAGAATGGCTTCTTCCTTCTGCTGCTCGCAGAGAGCAAATTCCTCCTCCAACGCCCGCAATTCCGGGGATGGCTGATACATGGCCAGACTGGCCCTCGCACATGCCTCGTCAATGGCATCAATGGCTTTGTCCGGCAGAAAACGGTCATTCACATACCGCTCCGTCATTTTCACCGCCGCCAAGATAGCGTCGTCGCTTATTTTCACATTATGATGGGATTCGTAACGCTCCCGCAGCCCCTTGAGGATGGCAATGCTCTCCTCCTCGTCCGGCTCCTCCACCTGAATAGGCTGGAATCTCCGCTCAAGAGCCGCATCCTTCTCAATATACTTTCGATATTCCTCTCTGGTGGTAGCCCCGACGATTTGGATTTCCCCTCTGGCAAGGGCGGGCTTTAGGATATTGGCGGCATCAATAGCTCCCTCGGCGCCTCCGGCACCGATAATCGTATGAATCTCGTCGATAAAGAGCAGTATCCTCCCCGACTGGCTTACCTCCCGCAGGGATCGCTTGATGCGCTCCTCAAATTCTCCCCGATACTTGGATCCCGCCACCATGCCGGACAAATCCAGCACCAGCACTCTCTTATCCTGCAGCACTGCCGGAATATCTCCTTGGATGATCTTCTGTGCCAGTCCCTCCACCACGGCAGTCTTTCCCACGCCCGGCTCCCCGATCAGGCAGGGATTATTCTTGGTTCTCCGGCTAAGCACCTGCACTAGGCGGCGAATCTCCGTCTCCCTGCCAATCACCGGATCAAGCTTTCCATCTCTGGCAAAAGCCGTCAGATCCCGGCTGTATTGATCCAGCATGGGAGTGGCTGACTTCTGCTTCCTCCCCTTCTGCATCATATATTCATTCTTGGCGCTGGTGGCATCCTGTCCCGCCGCCGTCAGCACATCTACATAAAGCTTCTGGATATTGATACCCTTGGTGTTCAGCAGGCGCACGGCGATGCAGTCCCCCTCCTTGAGCAGCGCCACCAGAAGATGCTCCGTCCCTGCGCTGGCCGCTCCCAGACGGTCTGCCTCCGCCAGTCCATTCTGCAATACTTTCGTCGCCCTGGGCGTCATATCCTCTTTTTCCATTACCGCCACTTCCCTGGAGGCAGACAAATAATCCTCCACCAATTCCAGCATCTTATCGTAGGAAACCCCATTCTCCTTCAACACCTCGCTGGCTACCCCCTTGGTTGCCAGAAGAGCCAGCAGGATATGCTCTGTCCCCACATAGTAGTGTCCCAGGTTTGATGCCTCCTTCTTCGCATTCTCTATCACTTTCTGTGCACTTTTCGTGTATCGCTTATGCATGAACCAACCTCCAAAATCTATTTATACAATTCCTTATCCCCGATTTCTGCGGGAATGCAGTGCAAAATATAGCATTAATACCAGCATCAGGGCGCAGAATGCCCCCATGATGGCCAGCACATACCGATAACTCTCCATCTTCTCCTCCAGAGAGGCAGATGTGGAAATCTCTTTCTCTCCGTTACTCTGATACCACATCTTCACCTTGTCATAGGACTGCAGGGAGCCGGATTCCCGATCATACAGATAGAATGCCTGCTCCTCTTCCCCATAGATTAACACATAATCTGCCTCTCTGTCACCCTCCGGAGCGTAACAAGTGACTTTTTCTCCTTCCATATCTATGGAAATCCGCTCAAAGCCCTGAGGAATCTTCTCCGCTTCCGCCTCGCCCACGCATATGGTAGTAGTGCCCACCATATACATTTTGCCGGATTTTTTCATCACATTCACCCGACTGTTCTCGCTGTCCTCCTCCGGAGTGATTTTCTGCACCGTCATGGACAGACGGTATGTGGTCTTCTCCCCATCAGTATTTTTAACCGTAATCTTTATAACATTCTTTCCGTCTTTTATTTTTTTATTTCCAGAAACTTTCACTGCGGCATGGCTATCCTCCGCTTCATAAATTAAAGGTAGCTGCTCCTTGCTCGTGGAAATCACCCCGCTGTATTTTTCTATATCCGGGGAAAAATCCGGAGTAAGCTGGGTTCCCCGAATCTCCAGAGAACGCAGTTTGGCAGAACCCAAGATATCATTCTCCCCTGCCTTCTTCTCATTCGCCTCTGGCTTTCCCGAAGGTTTGGGAGCAGGCTTCCCCTCAGCCGGCTTCTTCTTTTTATCAGAAGCGGCCTTGGCCGTGGGCTTTGCCTTTTGCCTCGGTGCCATGGACTGGGTTCCAGGCTGCCCGATCATCATGTTCAGCGCATTGTGGGACACGGACATCTTCGTATTATTTCCATCATCTTCCAGAACATTATATGGCTTTCTCAGGGTAATGCTGGTTCCTCCGGCCTTTCTTGCAGTAAATTTCACAGAATATTTCAGTTTGCTGCTGCTGGCAGGCCGCTCCATATCCAGAATCCGAAAGGCATCGTCATTCCCATGGACCACCCCGCCTCCGGAATCAAAGCGCAGATACTGGTGATCATAGGCAAAATACCCCTCAAAGCCCTTTATCGCCTTGGTGGAGCGCACAGTGACTATCACATAGACCGTATCCCCCACCTTCACCTTTTCATTCTTCGTCTCCACGGTAACGCTGGCACTGGATGCCTCCGCCCTTCTGCCAAAGGCAAAAAGGCCGGAAAGGCAGAGGAGGAGAAGCAGCAGCCTTGCCAAAAGTCTGCCCGCTCCCGCTTCCTCCAATCTGCTCTGTGCAATCCTTGAAATTCCTCTTTCTCGCAAAATGCTTCTTCTCTGTGAAAAACTTTTTTTCAC
>CASGVX010000254.1 GCA_949346185.1 uncultured Lachnospiraceae bacterium | reverse complement strand
TCAGAGTGCGGAGGATGCAGTGTTTAAGGCATTGGGGGTTGAGTAAGCATATAAATTAGGAGGGCATGAATGGCGAGCATATATGGATACACATAATGGCAGACTTCCAATCCAGAATTGCATTGATGTAATGACCGTAGGCGGTGTTACGCTTAAACGTCATTTTTATTTTATGTTGTACTGTTTTACAGGGTTTTCTTTCCCTCATTTTTCCCTTATCAGAGTTCGTAAACTCATGTGGTAAGATATAACACAAGGGAAAGTCTGAGGGAAAGCTCATCTGCGACAAACTTAGCGTTTTCAAGTGCTTGAGAGATATTTAATAACAAAATATAACAATTATTAAATTCCTTGAAATATGTGAAATCTCAATTCTTGGCTGGCATAGCGTTGCACTGTGGCGAAGTTTCCTATTAATGAAAAACGAAAAAGGAAGAGAATTTTTCATGCCAATTCCACACGGAAAATTCTCTTCCTCTTAAAATGATTCTATGTTACTATTCACAGTGATTTCTAGTAATGATTCTATTTGTGTGCTACAGTACCATTCTCACCTCGGTCACATCTGTCAGCATGCTCTCAGGAATATAATTGTCTTCCTGCTTCTCGCCATTGATATAAAACTCGCTGCAACCGCTCTCCTTGCCATTGGGATTCTCCACCTTGATCACTACCTTTTTCCCACGGAAATCCTTCTCCATGGTCATTTGCTTCCAGTCGCTGGGAATCGCAGGCGAAACCCGAAGGCCGTCAAGATCCGGGCGCATGCCGCAGATGCCCTCCACGCATCCCACCATGCAGGTAGATGCCGTGCCTGTCAGCCAATGCACATGGGAACGACCATGGAAGGGACTCTCATCTCCCTCCGTATACTGTCCATGTACGTAAGGCTCCAACTTGCGGATTTCCGCCTTGTCATTCTGAGATGAGGGCGAGCTCTCCTCAAAATACATAAATGCCTTATTTCCATGTCCCATCAATGCCTCTGCCAATATGAGCCATCCCTGGGTCTGGGAGAAGATGCCGCCATTTTCCTTGGTTGAAGGCGGGAACAGTCCGGCAAGAGCCCCGTCAAAGTAGTGATCCACATAGGAAGGCGCCATCACCTTTGCACCGTAATCCGTATTCAATTCACGCTCCACAGAGTCCATGGCAAGCCTTGCCTGCTCCTCCGTAGCAAGCCCGGAAATCACGGACCAAGTCTGGGGATTGAGCCACATGCTGGCCTCCGGGTCATTCTTGGAGCCAATCAGCTCGCCAGTCTCCTTGAAGCCACGGTTGAAGCGGTCTCCCTCCCACCAGAGGTCATTAATCTTCTTTCCCACTTCCTCCTGAGTCTTGTCTAAGTATGCGATATACTCCGCATCATTCTTCTTCTCTGCGAAATGCCGCATAATGGTAAATGCATAGTAAAGCTGCAGAGCCACGAAGGAGGATTCCCCCTGCGCTCCCAAGCGAAGGCAGTCATTCCAGTCTGCATGAAGCCCTGCCGGCAGCCCATGAGGACCCAAGTGGTTCATGGAGAAATCAATGGCTCTCTTCAAATGCTCATACACGCTGGCCTTTTCCTCAATATTAGACCAAGTAATCTCCTCGTCAATGAAAGCCTGATTGCCCGTCTCTGAAATATATTTATACACGGTGGGGAACAGCCAGAGCGCATCATCCGCACGGTAAGCGGGATGCCCTGTCTCCTTCACATAATCCGGATCGTCCGGCGTTCCCTCATGTCCTGCCCGCTCATCGTGGTCAAAACGTACCAGAGGAAGCCCGCCCCCATTGTCCACTTGGGCAGAGAGCATGAAGCGAATCTTTTCCAACGCTGCCTCTGGGTCGGTGTGAATCACGCCCTGAATATCCTGCACCGTATCCCTGTAGCCATAGCCGTTGCGCTCTCCGCAGTAGATGAAGGAAGCCGCTCTTGACCATGTAAATGTAAGGAAGCACTGATAAGCGTTCCAAGTATTCACCATGCTGTTGAAGGCATCGCTTGGCGTATTGATCTTGAAATGATTTAATTTTCCATGCCAGTAATCCTTTAACTCTTCAATCTCCCGATCGCACACGGACACGTCCTCGTATGCAGCAATAATCTTGTCCGCATCAGATTCCTTATAACGCCCCAGCAGGAATGCCATGGTCTTCGTCTCCCCCGGTGCCAGTTCCAGAGCAGTGTGCAGGGCGCCGCAGCTGTTGTCATTGTAATTGCATACGCCATCGCACTCGCCCCGCTCTACGGCAACAGGATTGCCATAGTCGTGATACATTCCGATAAAGGCTTCCTTGTCACCGTTATAAGATGTGACGGGCTGACCTGCCAAGCCGAAGAAACGCTCTTTCCCATTGCTCCCATCCGGCCCCTTGTACCAGTTCAGGTTAATCTGCTGATAAATTTTATTCTTGCGAAAACTGGTGTTTGTAGTACACAAGGTATACTGCAAATTCACCTGATCCTGATTGTAATTGTCGTCGTTGGTGAGTTCTGCGTAGCCAAAGGCAGAAATCTTCCTAGGTCTGTCCGAAGCGTTGGTCACCTTCAGGCACCACACTTCATACACCTTGTTCAGCGGCACGTAATACATCGCCTCGGACTTGATGCCCGCATACTCTGCAAACATCTTCGTGTAGGCAGTGCCATGGCGCACCTCGCTCTGATACTTGTCAAGAGGCTTGCCCACCGGCTGCCAGGAGGCAGACCAGAAATCCCCATCCTCGTCATCCCGGAGATAGAGATAGCGTCCCGGCGTGTCGTCGCTGTTGAAATGATAGCGCAGAATACGCCCATTTGCCCCGCTCTTTACAAAACTGTACCCCCCTGCATTGTTTGAAATAATCGCCCCATACTCCGGAGAACCGAGATAGTTGCACCAAGGAGCCGGCGTATTCGGCTTGGTAATCACGTACTCCCTGTTCTCTTCATCAAAATAACCAAAATTCATGTTGTAAATCCTCCTCCAGCAAACTGCCATACATTTTTCTCTTTACGATTATACGATACCCTGACAGTCAACGCAAGAACAATTATAACATTTTCTAACACTATTTTGATTCATCGTTGCTATTCACGACTTCGCAGTCCATAGATAACAATCTATCAAGCCGCACCAATAGCGATGCTTATTTCCCCGGCTGTCCATAATAGGCGTTGGCCCCATGCTTTCGATAGTAATGCTTATCCTGGAGTTCCTGGGGAGCTGGCTGGTTCTCCGGATTAATCATCTCGCACCGAGCCGCCATCTTCGCCACCTCCTCCAGCACCACCGCATTGTGCACCGCCTCATGGGCATCCTTGCCCCAGGTAAAGGGGCCATGGTTCTTGCACAGAACCGCCGGCGTGGCAGTGTAATCCAGCTTCATCCGCTCAAACTCATCCCCGATCAGCACTCCCGTATTTCTCTCATAGGCCTCCTCAATCTCCTCCTTGGTGAGATTCCTCACGCAGGGCACCTCTCCGTAGAGATAGTCTGCATGGGTAGTGCCATAACAGGGAATCCCCCTGCCCGCCTGAGCCCAGCTGGTGGCCCAGGAGGAATGGGTGTGCACCACGCCGCCAATTTCCGGAAATCTATTGTAGAGAACCACATGGGTGGCGGTATCGGAGGAGGGATTGTAGTCTCCCTCCACCTTATTCCCCTGAAGATCCACCACCACCATGTCCTCCGGCTTCAGCTCGTCATAATCCACACCGCTGGGCTTAATGACAAAAAGACCTTTTTCCCGGTCAATCCCGCTGACAT
>CASGVX010000253.1 GCA_949346185.1 uncultured Lachnospiraceae bacterium | reverse complement strand
CTTACGTGGTTCGCACGGAGCAGTTTGACTGCGGCATCATGATTTCTGCCAGCCATAACCCGTATTATGACAATGGATTGAAGGTCATTAATGGAAATGGACATAAGCTGGAGGCGGAGATTGAGGAGAAGATTGAGGAATATATTGATGCTGCGGAGGATACCATTCCTCTGGCCACTAGGGATCACATTGGCTGCACGGTGGATTACGCCATCGGCCGACACAGATATATCGGCTATCTCATGTCGCTGGCCACCCGTTCTTTCAAGAATGTGCGGGTAGGGCTTGACTGTGCCAACGGCTCTTCCTATTCTGTGGCGAAGGGGGTCTTCGATGCCTTGGGGGCGAAGACTTTTGCCATCGGCATGAACCCTGACGGAACAAATATCAATGCTGGCTGTGGATCCACTCATATAGAGAATCTTCAGAAATACGTGGTGGAGAATAATCTGGACGTGGGATTTGCCTATGATGGGGATGCGGACCGCTGTCTGGCTATTGATGACAAGGGAGAGATTATTGACGGGGATGCCATCCTGTATCTCTGCGGATGCTATATGCAGGAGAAGGGTGAATTGAATAACCACACCATTGTCACTACGGTGATGTCCAATCTGGGTCTGTATAAGGCATTGGATAAGAAGGGAATTGCCTATGAAAAAACTGCCGTTGGAGATAAATATGTGAATGCCTGCATGACGGAGAATGGCCATTCCCTGGGGGGAGAGCAGTCCGGACACATTATTTTCAGCAAATATGCGGTGACGGGAGACGGGGTGCTCACATCCCTGATGCTGATGGAAGTGATGCTGGAGAAGAAGCAGAAGCTTTCTGAACTGCGCAAGGAATTAAAAATCTATCCCCAAGTACTGAAAAATGTCCGGGTGGCAGATAAGCCCGCTGCCAGAAATGACCGGGATGTGATTGCCGCCACGGAGGCTGTAGAGAAGGCGCTGGGCGCCGACGGCCGCATCCTGCTTCGGGAGAGCGGCACCGAGCCCGTGATTCGGGTGATGGTGGAAGCGGGAACGGAAAAGCTCTGCGAGGAGTATGTGGATCAAGTGATTGCTGTCCTGAAGGAAAAGGGGCACGTAGTAAAAGAGTAATCAAAATTTTTTGAATAATGGGTTGATTTTGGCAGTGGTTACATGCTATATTATTAAAATGGTGATTTGTGGGAATTTCCCGCGTAATCGTAATATGAAGGAGGAAATACTAGAATGAGTGTACAGGTTGAAAAGTTGGAAAAGAGTATGGCGAAGCTTACTATTGAGGTGTCAGCAGAGGATTTTAGCGCTGCCATGGATAAAGCATATCAGAAGAACAGAGGCAGAATATCGCTGCCGGGTTTTCGCAAGGGCAAGGCGCCTCGTGCCATGATAGAGAAAATGTACGGTCCCAGCATCTTTTATGAGGATGCTGCCAATATTGTCATTCCTGATGCCTACGAGGCTGGTGCAGAGGAAAGCGGATTGGAAATCGTTGCCCAGCCTGAGATTGATGTGGAGCAGATGGAAAAGGGAAAGCCCTTTATCTTTACGGCAGTGGTGGCAGTGAAGCCGGAAGTTACTCTGGGAGACTACAAGGGCATTGAGGTAGAAGAGAAGACGGCGGAAGTTACCGAGGAGGAAGTGGCTGAGGAGATCGACAAGGCCAGGGAGAAAAATTCCCGCATGGTTACAGTGGATGACAGGGCTGCTCAGGACGGAGATACCGTGGTGATTGACTTTGACGGCTACGTGGATGGAGAACAGTTCGAGGGTGGCAAGGCAGAGGATTACACGCTGGTGCTGGGCTCTCATACCTTTATTGACAATTTCGAGGATCAGCTGGTTGGAAAGAGCATCGGGGATGATGTGGAAGTACATGTAACATTCCCGGATCAGTATCAGGCAGAGGAACTTCAGGGCAAGCCCGCTGTCTTCCAAGTGAAGATGAAGGAAATCAAGGTGAAGGAACTTCCGGAATTGGATGATGATTTCGCTCAGGATGTGTCTGACTGCGATACCTTGGAGGAATATCAGAACGAGACAAGGGAAAAACTGCTGAAGATGAAGGAAGACGAGGCAAAGAGAGAGCAGGAGGATGAGATTATCGGCAAGATTATCGAGAATGCCGAGATGGAGATACCGGAGAAGATGGTGGAGGCGCAGACCCGCCAGATGACTCAGGAGTTTGCTCAGAGGCTGCAGGCTCAGGGGCTTTCTCTGGAGCAGTACATGCAGCTGACAGGCCAGACGCCTCAGAAGATGCTGGAGGAGCTGCAGCCTCAGGCATTGCAGCGCATTCAGAGCCGCTTAGTATTGGAGGCAGTTGCTGCTGCCGAGAATCTGGAGGCATCTGAAGAGGAATACGAGAAGGAAATGGAAAATATGGCTGAGATGTATCAGATGGAAGTGGATAAGTTGAAAGATATGATTGGCGAGGATGAAAAGAAGCAGATTTACAAGGATTTGGCGGTGCAGAAAGCGGTTGAGTTCGTGGTGGAGTCTGCAATTGAGAAATAAGATTTTGATAGAAGGGGGTATGCATGATGGGATATAGCATTCCATATGTCATTGAAAAGACCAGCAGCGGCGAGCGTTCCTATGATATTTATTCCAGGCTGCTTCAGGATCGGATTATTATGTTGTCGGGAGAGGTGAATGATGATGTTGCCAGTCTGGTTGTATCTCAGTTGCTTTTTCTGGAATCTCAGGATCCCTCCAAGGATATCTCGCTGTATATTAACAGTCCCGGGGGCTCTGTCAGTGCAGGGTTTGCCATATACGATACCATGAATTATGTGAAATGTGATGTTTCTACCATTTGCATGGGAATGGCGGCGAGCATGGGCGCTTTCCTCCTAGCGGGAGGGAAGAAGGGGAAGCGCATGGCTCTCCCCAATGCCGAGGTGATGATTCACCAGCCTTCCGGCGGTGCCAGAGGGCAGGAGACGGAAATCCGCATTGTGGCAGAAAAGATTTTGAAGACGAGAGAGCAGTTGAACCAGATTCTTGCGGATAATACGGGAAAGCCATTGGAAGTCATTGCCCGGGATACGGAGCGGGACAACTATATGTCTGCTGAGGAGGCGAAGGCCTACGGCCTGATTGACGAGGTTATCGCAAACAGGAAATAATGGATACGGGAGGGTGCCATGTCGGGAAAAAAAGATGAAACAAAGGTAAAGTGCTCTTTTTGCGGGAAGACGCAGAATCAGGTGCATAAATTGCTTGCCGGCCCGGGTGTATATATCTGTGACCAGTGCATTGACCTCTGCTCGGAGATTATCGAGGAAGAGTATGGGAGCATGGGCGAGAGATATGATGACAGTACCGGCATTAATCTTCTGAAGCCCAAGGAAATCAAGGAATTTCTGGATGATTATGTCATTGGCCAGGAAGAGGCGAAGAAGGTGCTGTCTGTGGCGGTCTATAACCACTACAAGCGGGTGCTTTCTAGGAATAGAATAGATGTGGAATTACAGAAGAGCAATATTCTGATGCTTGGCCCCACCGGTTCGGGAAAGACATTTCTGGCTCAGACTCTGGCAAAGATTCTGAATGTGCCCTTTGCCATTGCAGATGCCACAGCCCTGACAGAGGCTGGGTATGTGGGCGAGGATGTGGAGAATATCTTGCTTAAGATTATCCAAGCGGCAGATTATGATTTGGAGAGAGCCGAGCATGGAATCATCTATATTGACGAGATTGACAAGATTACCCGGAAAGGGGAGAATGTGTCCATCTCGTCAATAT
>CASGVX010000252.1 GCA_949346185.1 uncultured Lachnospiraceae bacterium | reverse complement strand
AGACAGCAGCATCATAATAAAGCATATGCTTCAAGGGGAAAAAATAGAGCCAAAAAAGGGAATGCCAGCGCATTCCCCTGCAAGAATTTTCTCCGTAAATTCTTGTTATTGTACTGCCACATTTCGAGCAATTTCCTATACGGCAAAAGAAGGGAACCAGCCAAAGCTGATTCTCTTCTTATATATGTTTACACCCCAAGTATTAACAAAACTTGTCCTAAAATTCCGGCTCAATCAAGCCAAAAGTATTGCCTTTTCTCTTATATACCACGTTTACCTCATCCGTCCGGGCATTGCGGAACACGAAGAAACTATGCCCCAGCAAATCCATCTGAATGCAAGCCTCCTCCGGATCCATAGGCTTCATAGCAAACCTCTTGGAACGGATAATCTGAATCTCATCGTCCTCATCAATCTCCTCATCTACAAAAGCCTTGCTGAGGCTTGCCGCCGCCTGCTTCTGATCCACCAGCTTATTCTTATATTTTCGAAGCTGACGCTCAATAATCTCCTCCACCAAATCAATAGACACGTACATATCGTTGCTCACCTGCTCGGCACGTACAATATTTCCCTTCATAGGAATCGTAATCTCTATCTTCTGCCTCTCCTTCTCCACGCTCAACGTTACATGCACCTCAGTATCTGGAGTAAAATACCTCTCTAATTTTCCAATCTTCTCATGAACTGCTGACCTCAACCCCTCTGTAACTTCAATGTTACGACCACTAATGATATACTGCATGTCAACCACTCCTTTGCTGTTTGATGTTTCCATTATACACCAGATATTGTATAAAATCAAGTAAATATGCACAATATATTTTTCATTGCGATGCATTTTTTATACATTTTATCCATATTTATCAGTGATTTTTGATATTGCCATTCACTATCCAATTCAAATAAATTCATATTCCAATTCCTTGAAAATTCTGACAATTCATATCATCTTTTTTCAGCTGGAAATTGTGTATCAGACAGGAAATCTCTTCCTTCCATTCTTGGGTCAATCATGTGGATAATGTGGAAAACTCCGTTGACAACTGCTTTTTCAAGGATTTTTCCCACAAAAAAATGTGCATAATAAAGTGGTTTTCAACAATTTTATCATAATGTCAATGCAAAACCTATCATTTTACTTAATTCTCTAATTGTAGAACAAAAATTAAATAGTCTGTCAATTTATAGCAATTTAATGATAATATTACCATATATCATAAATTGTCATTCAATTCTCCATGCAATTCAGCAACCATATCCCCCGCCACTCATGCGGGATATAAGATCCCGCATGAGCGGCAACAGATTCTTTCCAATAAAATACGGAACCGAATGTACAAACACCAAAAAGAGATTGTGTCTCCACAATCTCTCTATCATCATGAATCAAATATGTAAAATTTATCCAATAACCTTTTTGACAGCCTCCAACACACGGTCTGCTTGGAACGGCTTTACAATAAAGTCCTTAGCACCATTCTGAATCGCCTCGATAACCATCGCCTGCTGACCCATGGCAGAACACATGATGACATTAGCGCCTGCATCCATCTCCTTAATCTTCTTCAATGCCTGAATGCCATCCATCTCCGGCATCGTGATATCCAAAGTAATCAGGTCAGGCTTCAATTCACTGTATTTCTGGACAGCAACAACACCATTCTCAGCCTCGCCAACAACATTATAACCGCCCTTTGTAAGAATATCTTTCACCATCATACGCATAAATGCTGCATCATCAACAATCAAAATGTTATTTCCCATATTCTTTCTCCCTTGCTATAAAATAATTAAATTTGCCCATGCATGATACCAAAGTCTCATGGAACACACAGCAAATCAATCAACAAAACAGTTTTCTATCAAAAAACCATGCTTAGTAATTCTATTATATTACCATGTATGTCTTTTGTCAAGAAAATATCCTAAAACTCTGCAAATAACCCCGGCCATTTTTTCCCAATGGCGCATCCCATCACAATCTGGAACAAACTAGCCGGAATGTGCCTCATGTGCTACATCTGCCGTACCAATGCTGTATCAATAGTATTTCGGGCTGCCCCACAGATTATTCCTCTTTAGTTCCACATACTCGCCATAAGCTTTCTCCAAAATCTGCTTTTCATTGGCAAATTTCAATAAATGATATGCCTCATGGAACTTGTAAAAGCCAGAATCCCGAAAATATTCTTCCCTTTGTGGCTTGCTGTAATAACTCCCTCCCATCATAAGGTACCAATGTACATGCTTCACCACGGTGTCTTCCGGTGTATTAAAGGTATACTGACTCTTTCCTACATATTTTATAATACTGGCATCCGCACTGGTCTCTTCCTTCACTTCCCGAAGAGCCGTCTCCTTATACTCCTCTCCTCGTTCTACGGTTCCCTTCGGCAATACCCAACCTTCGTACCTGTTCTTATAATTCTTATACAGGAGCAAAATCTTTCCTCTGAAAATCACCACACCGCCACAACTAACTGCTTCGATCATTGCATTTCCTCCCTGGCCTGTGTGTCTCACACTGTTACCAGTATACCTGTTTTTCCACTTCTTTGCAATGCTTGTCCCATTTTTCTTCAAAAGTTCACAAATTGGCTGTAAAAAGCAACATCTGAAATCTACCTCGCCAGATAATTCTGAAACATCTTCTTGGCAATTGGCACTGCGTACTGGCTGCCAGTGCCGGCTCCCTCCACCACGATGCTCACCGCAATCTCGGGATTGTCTGCCGGGGCATACCCCACGAACCATGCGTGGGAAGTCCCTTCAGAATCAAACTCCGCAGAGCCAGTCTTTCCCGCCACCTGCACGGACAAAGACGCCAAGGAAGTTCCTGTCCCCTGATTCACCACGGATTTCATCAGCTTATTCATCCTCTCCGCAACCCACTCTTCCACAATCCTGCCCCTGGATTCCGGCTCATGCTGAGTAATCACCCGTCCGTTATCCGTCTCCAGTCGTTCTACCAGATAGGGCGTCATCATCTCCCCCCCATTGGCGATGGTAGAGGCGATCAGGGCATTCTCCAGAGGAGTAATCAGGGTCTTTCCCTGCCCCATCACGGTCTGGGTGACCTCCCCCATGTCCGAATCCTCATCCATGGAAAACTTACTTTTATTATACTCAAAATCTACAGACAAATCCCGGTTGAAATAAAACTTCTCATTCAGCTTGCGAAACCTTGCCAAATCCATCTTCGTGCCTATCTTGGCAAAGGCGCCATTGCAGGATTTGGCAAAAGCCGACTGCAGATTGAGCTTCCCATGGCGTTCCTTCCCATAACAATTGATCCTATTTCCCGAAAAGCTGTCCGTTCCCCGACAGCGATAGGAAAAGTCCCCATAGGTCTCCGGATTCTCCATCATATACTCCATGGCCGTCATAATCTTAAAGGTAGAGCCCGGAGGATAGAGCCCCTGAGTTGCCCGGTTAATCAGCTTGGAGTTCTCCTGAGAGGCATTGACCAGCTCTTCCCAGTTCTCTTTCACATGATTGGGGTCATATGCAGGCTTGGACACCATGGCCAATATTTTCCCTGTGGATGGCTCCATGGCGACCACCGCTCCCCTGCGGCTCCCCAAGGCATCGTATGCCGCCTTCTGCAGCCCCGCATCCAGCGTAGTCACCACCTGATCTCCGGGACTTTTCTCCCCCCGGAAAGTATTCACCAGCCGGCCTAAGGGATTGAGGTGGGAGGTCAGCAGGGGATAGCAATATTCCCTCTCTATGCCTGTCATG
>CASGVX010000251.1 GCA_949346185.1 uncultured Lachnospiraceae bacterium | reverse complement strand
CAAGAAGGCAGTCTCTTATAAGAAATTGTTGCCAGGGGATCTTGTCTGCTACTCCTATGCCAGAAATGGCAGATACCGCAATATCAGCCATATTGAAATATATGTAGGCAATGGGAAGAATGTGTCAGCCAGCAGCAGTAATAACCGGGTAATCCATTATGCATATAAGAATGGTTCCACTAAGCTGGTTGCCCGCCCGAAGAAATAGAATAATAGGAAAGTTCGCCACAGCGCAGCGCTATGGCAGCAAGAGTTTTCGGAGAAAATTCTTTCGAGGGAACGCTAGTGCGTTCCCTTTTTTGTTTATTCTAATATATTAATAGAAACTACGATTTCAGGAGCCTTTTTATGGAAGAGAAAAAAACAAATGACTGTAACTTTATGGGCGTAGCACCAATCATGATGGATTTGCCTTACCCTCCCCTGCAGGTGAAGGAGAAAAATCCGGCCTATGCCCAACTCCTCGGCGTGGATTACTGCGGAGCCGTCTCAGAGATGTCTGCCATCACCCAGTATATCAATAATGAGAACCGCCTGTCCTGTGATGAGTGCGAAATGGCAAAGACCATTTTGGGAATTGCCATGGCGGAGATGATTCACTTGCAGAAATTGGGGGAGCTGATTATTCTGTTGGGAGGAAATGTAGATTATACGGCTAGGAATTGCCATGGCGAATCAAAAATGTGGACGCCGGAATATCTCACATTGCCGGAGAATCCGGGGAAGATGCTGGTGGCCGGTATAGAGTCGGAGAGAGAGGCCATCCGTCAGTACAGGATGCATATGAGGATGATGAGAGATTCCCATGTGAACGCCGTGCTGGCCAGAATCATGAAAGATGAGGAGTATCACATCATGATACTGCAGACGCTGATGAAGAGATGTGAATAGCCCATGTGATTGATATTTATGTGGAAAATGTGGAAAGAGCAGCCGGGCATGAAAGGCATTGGGGGGGGAAGCGGGCATAGAGGGATGCATCTGGCTTTACGGGATGGCATTATTGGATAATGATGTTGGCACAGTCAAAATCGTTGGTCAGGTCGTAGACTTTGCCTGTCTCCAGTCCCACCACCGTGGGCCGAAGCACGGAATTGGCATTGTTCTTTACCACCCGGGCATCCTCCCCGGTGCTCAGCTGCACGGTGGAATCCACGGGGTAGAGGATGACGCTGTCCAGGAAGCTGCGCATGGAAGGCAAGTCCAGCTCCTCTGTCATGGACATGATCAATTCTATGGCATTCCTCTGGGTAAATGGCTTCTTATAGGGGCGTTCCGTCACTAGGGCGTCATACACGTCTGCCACAGAGAGGATTTTGGCATAGGGAATGATTTTGTCTGCGGCGTAGCCGAAGGGGTATCCCTTGCCATTCATTTTCTCGTGGTGCTGCAGCACGGCCAGAGCGATGGGGGAGGAGATGCCCTCCTTATTTTTCAAGATTTCATAGCCAAATTCAGAGTGGCGCTTCATCACGGCAAATTCCTCATCATCCAGCCTTCCCGGCTTATTTAGAATCTCCAAGGGGATTTTTGACTTTCCGATATCGTGCAGAAGCCCGGCGATGCCGATGTTGTGGATATCTTCCTTGGATAATCCCTGTTTCTTGGCGATAATCATGGCGACGGTAGCTACGTCCACGCTGTGCTTGAATGTATACTCGTCGCTGGTCTTTAACACGCTGATATCCACGGCTAGGGCGGCATTGTCGTCAATGGCCTTCAGCAGTTCCCCGGTGATGGTGTGGGTGGTGTCCATAAAGATTTCGGATTCCGTATTGTTGTATAGATACTGCATGGCGGAAGACACCCGCTTTTTCACCGTATCTGTCAGCTGTACCTTGGCAGGGTCTGGTTCCCGATATTTAGCCAGATTGCTTTTTACTACGGCGGGAAGCTTGTCGTAGTCGGTTTCTGTGGGTTCCTCCTCCCCCTCGCTGACATATACGCCGGACACTCTCAGTTTTTTCAGGGAGTCGATCATGTATTGGTCTAATATCGTATATTTGGCAATGAGAGTTCTGTCCATCCTGTCCACGATGGACTGGTCGATGCGCATGCCTTCCTGCAGTTCTCTCGTCCTGACGAAATATCGCTTGATCATCAATTCACCTCTGGCTTTTTATCCGATAAATGGTAACCCTTTACAAAATGCTACTCTTATAAGTATAATAGATAAATAGTATTTCCACAATAAGGAACTGTAAAAAATGGATGAATGGCTGCGAATAGCAATAGAAGGGTTATTTTGCGGCTTGTGGAAAGTGGCAGGATTATCAAGCAATAGAAGGCGCGGAGTGATGGCGCAGAAATGAGGAGAATTATGAATATTGTTGTTTTGGCGGGAGGATTGTGCACCGAGAGGGACGTGTCCCTGATTAGCGGCACCCAGATATGCAAAGCATTGAGGAAGAGAGGGCATCATGCGGTTCTGGTGGATGTATATTTGGGTACACAGGAGGAAATCGATTTTGGCGCGGTGTTTGCGGAGAGGGAATCCCTTCTGGCCGACCAGCGGAAAATAGAATCCAGAGAGCCGAATCTGGAGGAGGTGAAGGCTCGCAGGACGGGGAAATGCGATGGCTTTTTCGGGCCAAACGTGCTGGAACTTTGCAGGCGGGCGGATATCGTATATATGGGGCTTCACGGCGCAGAGGGAGAGAATGGGAAGATTCAGGCGACCTTCGACATGCTGGGCATCCGTTACACTGGCTCAGGCTATCTGGGAAGCGCCGTCGCCATGGATAAAGGAATGGCGAAGAAGTTTTTTTTGAATGGGGGCATCCCTACGCCGGAAGGGTATTCCCTTATGCTGGGCACGGAGGAATCGGCCAGCAGGGTGGGGTATCCCTGCGTGGTAAAGCCCTGTTGCGGCGGCTCCAGCGTGGGCGTGAGCATGGCGGAGAATGATGAGGAGTTTCGTCAGGCTTTGGAGGTGGGCTTTCGCTATGAGGAGGAACTGCTGGTGGAGAAGTGCATCCGGGGAAGGGAGTTTTCCGTGGGCGTGATTGATGGAAAGAGCCTGCCCATTATTGAGATTATTCCCAAGGTGGACTTCTATAATTATGAGAACAAGTATCAGCCGGGGATGGCGATCGATGTGTGCCCGGCGGAGCTTTCTGAGGAGATTGCAGAGAAGATGCAGAATTACGCAGTGGATGTGTTTCGGGAACTGAAACTGGAGATCTATGGACGAATTGACTTCCTGCTGGATGAAAATAATCGGATGTTCTGTCTGGAGGCAAATACGCTGCCAGGCATGACCCCCACCAGCCTTCTTCCCCAGGAGGCTCAGGCGGTGGGCATCGAATACGGGGAACTGTGCGAGCAGATTGTGGGAAAATCCTTGGAGAAGTACGAAAAAAAAAACTGTGGTAAATCGGGAGGGAAGTATGGCAGGGGGGATATGATTCCCATTTGGACTTCTCCCATGTCCGGCATGACGCTGCATAAGATAGCGGAGGCGTGCCGGGGCACGTACTATGGGCCGGAGGAGGATCTGGACAGAGAGGTTTCCATGATTGTCACGGATAGCCGCCAGATTGAGAAGGATTGCCTGTTTGTGGCCATCAAGGGAGCCAGAGTGGATGGAAATCAATTCATTCCTGATGCCTATGAAAATCAGGCATTATGCTGTCTCTCCCAGATGGCGCCGGAGAGGCATGACAGACCCTATATCTTGGTGAAGTCCTGCTATCAGGCATTGAAGGATATGGCGGCGCTGTATCGGGAAACTCTTGGAATCCGTCTGATTGGCAT
>CASGVX010000250.1 GCA_949346185.1 uncultured Lachnospiraceae bacterium | reverse complement strand
ACCATGCATTCCCTATCATAGGCACACAGGCTGGTGCAGTTGCCGCACCGGGACGCAAAGTTCCATGCGGAAAAACATTTTTTCTGTTCCCTGTCCTGTATATTACCCGCTTCGTCAATCTCCACCAGGCACGCTTTCAATGGATCGACTAAGCGTACTACGTCAAAAATCTGTTCCGCAGTGGCAATGGTACTCTGCAAATCCTTCCACCCCATCAATGAAAGGCCACTCATACGACTACCTCCTTTGTCCATTTGTTGCTATTCACAGATAGTGTACAATATTTTTACCAGAATTGCCAGACAATTCCACAACAAACTGCGGATTTTTTGCTATTCTTTTTTACGTTTATAAATGAACGATTTGCGCACCTTTTACACATCCAAGCCGTTCATAATCTCTTGCAGCAACTTGGCAGATTCCTGCAGTTTTGTCAATTCCTCCGTGTTTAGGGAGATGGGCACCTGCATTTCCACGCCATTCTTCCCCACAATCGCCGGCATGCTCAGCACCACGTCCCTGATGCCATATGCTCCCTCCGTCATGAAAGACACAGGCAAGATAGACTTCTCATCCCTGAGGATTGCCTCGCAAATCCTCTTCACTGCCATGGCAATGCCATAGTAAGTGGCCTTCTTCTTCTCGATAATCACATAGGCACTGTCTTTCACCCTCTGGGCAATCTTTGCCGTCTCCTTCTCGTGATGGTAAAAGCCTCGAAGTTCGCAGAACTCATGGACAGGAATGCCTGATACATTGGCGCTGCTGAATGCGGCAATCTCGCTATCCCCATGCTCTCCTATGATAAAGGCATGAACGCTTCGGCTGTCCACGCCAAGATGGTCTCCCAGAAGATGCTTCAGCCGGGATGTGTCTAGCACCGTGCCGGAACCAATCACCCGATTCCTAGGCAGGCCGCTTATTTTCAAGGCCACCTGGGTGAGAATATCCACAGGGTTAGATACCACCAGCAAAATGCCCTGGCAATTCCTCTTGATAATCTCCGGGATGATGCTCTTAAATATCTCCGTATTCTTTTTCACCAGATCCAGTCTGGTCTCCCCCGGCTTCTGGTTCGCCCCGGCCGTTATCACGATGATAGCGGCATCCACAATGTCGTCATAGGTGCCACCATAGACTTTCACCGGGCTGGCCAGAGGAACTCCATGGCTGATATCCAAAGCCTCCCCCTCCGCCCGATCATGATCTGCGTCAAGCAAGACCATCTCAGAAAACAAGCCGCTCTGCATCAGGCTGAATGCCGATGTAGAACCCACAAATCCACAGCCAATCATGGCCACTTTCCTCAAATTCACTTTACTCTGCTCCATATTAATCCCCATGCCTTTCCGTTGCCTGCAAACATGAATGCCCTTGCAGTGCGCTATGCCGCAGGCACAATAATCTGATACGCCGCCGAGGGCGATTCTCCAAAAATTAGCATGTGCAAAAAAAGAGATTCTATACTTGGGAATACGGCTATTTTTCACATCGCAGAATATCCAGCGTATGAGCCGCTGCACCTAGAAGTTCCGGCCTCTCGCATGTGGCCAGATGATATTGTAAAAAAATACGGTAAGTCTCCTCATCCATGGCATTCAGCGTCCGGCGCATGTAGTTTGCCGGGCCGTCTGCGGAGATGATCTTCAGCCTCCGAAGCCCCGCCTCTGCCACCAGACTTTCGATTTCCTCCAGACGCACATAATCATACAGATCCTCCTCAGATGACACGGTAGAAAAATCCTCCCGCACCTTTCCCTCCCGAATGCTCTCCCCGATATAGTTATCCCGGAAGCCATGGGTGATGATGCAGTATTCGTTCATGCAGTAGGCCACAAAAATCAATCCCCCGCCTTTCACCACCCGCTTGGCCTCCGCCAGCGCCATCAGCTTGTGCTCCCTCGTATAAAGATGATACATGGGGCCAAAAAGAAGCACTGCGTCAAAACTGCTGTCTCCGAAACGGGACAGGTTTAGGGCGTTCCCCTGATATGCCTTCACGCTGCTTCCCTTCGCCTTTAGGATTCCCAAATTATATTTCACCAGTTCCACCGCAGTCACATCGTAACCCTCTTCTGCCAGAGCCACGCTGTATCTCCCGGTTCCAGCCCCCACGTCCAGTATGGATGCTCCCGGCATTCCTTCCAGATATCGGTGGATATACTCCATGGTGGTGACAAACTCCACATTGCCATGCCGCCTAGTCAGCCGCTTCTCTTCATTAAATTTATTATAATACTGCTCCAGTCTTGTCATTTTCATTCCCCATCTCTTCACGGACATCTCTGGGAAGAATGCTGTCTTTGCATTCCTCTGGAAGATAAAAGGGTTGCAACGCAACCCTTTTATCTGCTTTCCTCCCCATCCATCCCCCTGAAATATTTTTTGTATGTAACCAAGAACAACACTGCAGAGAAGGCAGTGGCCAGATAATCTGTGACCGGCTGTGCCAATGCCGCTCCCCTGGCGGTGCGCACCACATTGCTCATAATCATCAGCGTGGGAATATACAAAAGCCCCTGTCTACTGATAGAAAGTATCAAGGATGGCAGGGCAGCCCCCGTGGACTGGATGGCATTGATAAATACGAAGAGCAGCCCCAGCACCGGCCCCGACAAAATATAGATTCTGGCAAAAGACATGCCGTAATCATAGGCTTTTGGATTGTCCAGGAAAGCAGTGACCAGAGGCCCGGCTCCCAGATAGCACACCAGGGTCATCACCAAGCTCATGCAGAAGGCAAGGCACAGCGAGAACCGGAGAACCGATATGTACCGCTTCTTATTCCTAGCGCCGAAACAGTAGCCCAAAAGGGGCTGGATGCCTGTGCCCACACCGATGAGAAGCATGACGCAAATCATATTCACCTTCATAGCCACGCCCAAGCCTGCCACTGCCATATCCCCATAGGAAACCATAACATTATTGATGATGATATTGGACACGCTCATCAGGATGCTATTCAGGGAAGCAGGAATGCCGATGGCAAGCACGCCAGTGGCAATGCCATTTCTCACCCTATAATCCTTCAGCTTAATGGAGAGCATGCTCTTTTGGGAAACCAGATGGACAATGTAGAAAATGGCGGCACACACATTTCCTATCACCGTGGCTACTGCCGCACCCGCCACATTCCACCCCAGCACCAGAATCATGATGGGATCCAGCACAATATTGAGCAGGTTGCCCACAATCATGCCGGCCATCGCCACATTCGCCTTGCCCTCGGAGCGAATGACATTGCTAAAGGTATTGCCCACAATCAAAAAAGGTATCCCCACCGCCACAATATTCAGATATTCCATGGTATACTCCAAAGTATCCCGGCTGGCTCCCACTGCCAGACATACCGGCTTTACAAATATCCAGATTGCCACCATGGATAGTATTCCAATAATTATGCCCGTCCAGAAGCAGAAAGCAGACGTGTTCTTCGCCTTGTCTCCCCTTCCCTCCCCCAAGAGACGGGAAATCAGGGAAGTTCCGCCGATGCCGAAAAGCATTCCCACCGCCATAAAGATAAGGAATACAGGCGTGGCGATGGAAACCGCCGCCACCATCAGGGCATCTTTCGTCTGTCCTATGAAAAATGTGTCTGCCAAATTGTAGAGCAGCACCATAATCATACTGATAATCGAGGGGATGATGTTTGTAAGCACCGCCTTGGGAACGGGCGCATCCCGAAATATTTCTGTCGTCTTATCTTTCATGTCGCAACCTCCTAACATCTTTTCCCAATACAAAAAACCCTAGAACAGAAACTGCCT
>CASGVX010000249.1 GCA_949346185.1 uncultured Lachnospiraceae bacterium | reverse complement strand
GTCTTGCCAGACCAGTCATACATAATCTCGATATCATCGAAGTTGCCCCACTTCTCAAAAGTAGCCTTTCCTTCCACGATATCCTCAAGGATGCCAAGAGTATCAGCAGGCTGGCACTTCGTTCCCATAAAGTCACCGGTATTTACAATGTAGCAGTCTACATCCTTCTCCTCGATGAGTTTCTTAAATGCAGTGTAGTCATTCACCAGTGGATAGGTTCTAAATGGGTTAGCATAAGGCACGATACGAAGGGCGTTCATGTCCGTTCCTGCTGCCACGCGCTCTGCGGTGGAAGTCTTAGTAGCCAAAGTAGCGCCCATCACGGATGCAAGGGCTGCGCCCTTCAGTTTCACTACCGGAGGAATGGTAGGATCTTTCATAATCCAGAAAATTGCATTGACAGGAGCGTCAATCTTATCCACGCGGTTCGGAGACCAGAGTTTGGATTTGATTGCGCGTCCGTTACCATTACGCACATCCTCTGTCACCAGCTGAATCTTGCCATCCTCGTCCATGGTTGCGGAGCAGTTCTGTACGGTGAGCAGGTACTGATTGTCTGCACAGCCTGTAGGATAATCTGCCGTCTTATCAAAGTAAGTAGGCTCCAGCGCAATAGAAGCGCAGGAATCTGTATTAATAATAAACGCATCATCATGAAGAACCTTAATGCCGCCGAATGCATCATACTTTCCATTATGCTTTGCATGGGTCAGGGTAGATTTTCCTGAGCCGGACAGACCATATACGGAAGCAACGAACTTCTTGCCGCCGTCCAGAGAGTACTCTTTCTGTCCGCCGTGGCAGGATGCGTATCCATTGCGGTTAGCCAGCGCCCACGCCATAGTAAGCGTACCCTTCTTGTGCTCGCCGAAATACTTCATGCCCAAGATGGCAGCACAGTTCTGCTTGGTATCGAAATAGCAGAGAGTCAGAGGATCGCTGAGACAAGAATAATCTACGTCAGGGCTTTCCGTCGGCGCCCACTGAGGATCAGAGAAGATATAGATGTCAGGCTCTTTTCCATCGGCAATCAACTTGGACTCCTTGTACATCTTCACGTATTCATCTGACATGTACTGGAAGTTCAGCATCCAGTTGTACATCAGATTCTCTTCCCCTTCAGGAATCAGAAGATGGACTTTTGCCATAAATTCTTTGTCAAGGCCTACATAGCAGGTTGCATGGTACAATTTCTTGAAACGGGTTTTGTAAATCGCATCCATTACCACCTTGTCAAGCTTAGCGGCATTCACGCCCGGCTCGCCCTTGATGCGGCGCGCGGCTGCGTAACGTCCTGTCACAGCGCCATCGTTAAAAAGCAGAACCTTGGCATCGGCATCCAAGCCAAACTCCTCGCCTCTGTAAACGGGCATGTCGGTGACGATCGTTCCCGGTGAATTTTTCGCCAGATTGTATGCTTCCTTCAATGTGTTCACTTTGACCACATTGTTTCCGTAGAATGCGCACTCGATAATTGCACGAGTGTTTGTCACAGCTTCGCCTGTCTTAGGAAAGCCAATCTTACCAGCGCCAATTTCTTCCAATTTGTAATTTGCTTTTGTTGCCATTGAAATAACCTCCTATAATTGTATTGTCCTGCCAGCATAGAGTATGCAGACAGTTCTATGAGCAGACCACATTCACACTCCAGTATAATTTTTTTTCCAAAAAAAGTCAATAAGGATCTGTTCTGTCATAATATTTTCCGCCCTTCGTTTTCCCGATTTTAACCGCCTTGGGTGCAGGAAAGGGGATTTTTTTGTTCTTTTTATAGAATAATTTCGCACTGCAGCGACTGCTGTTGTCATAAATCCATTTGGCGTCCTTTGCCTGCAGGCGAATACAGCCGTGGGAGGCGCTCTTTCCCAGCTTCTTATATTCCTTCGCCTGCAAGGAATAATGGTTGCCATAACGGTCATAGGTCACTGAATGGAATAAATACGGTCCCCGAATCCGGGTAGCATACTGGCCATAGGAATTGTACCGAAGCACATGCCAGCGTCCTGCCTTTCTCAAGATAGGGTAATTTCCCGTAATGGTTCGGTGTCCCTTCATCCCTCCGGAACAGATCATGGCTTTTGCGGGAATGGTATAGCCTTTCCGACCGTCTCTGGCATAAGCCACCACCACATTGTCCGAGAGATTCACCTCTAGCAGGTATCTGGTGGATTTTGGCAGTTTGCCCGTCACATCCAAGGATCGTTTCCCCTTGCTGCCAAAATACATCTTAACCTTTTTCCCCCTCCATTTTACATACTTCCATTTCTTTACTAGGCAGAAAGAAGTCTTTCGGTCAAAGAAATAGGCATCCCCATCTATTTCAGTATAACCCAAAGCACGTTTTCCATTACTCTTCACGTAATATTTCTTTTTGGGAGAATTGCCGTGCCACCCTTGGCTCTCCTTGGTCTTGGGAGTCGGGCTTGCCGAGGGATTCTCCCCCGAATCTTCCTCGGCAGATGCAATGCTTCCCGTCATGGCATATTCCTCTCGAACAGCCTTTTCATCTCCCTGTGCCATCTCTTTTGCCGTGCGGCTATACATCGCCCCACAACTTAGCAGCACTCCCATCATCAACCCGATTCCATATGTATGAACCCTCTTAAACCTCATATTGCCCCCCTCTTTATCCATTGTTTTTAATATTCGCAGCCATTTCCTTGAGATGGCTGAACTAATGTGAGCCAGAAGCGAGTAGTCATGCCTTCCCCGCCACCACGGTAACGCACATTTCTCCATCCACTGCCTCTGCATAGATGCTGCCATCCATTTTTTCCATTAATTTCCGGCAGATATATAGCCCCAAGCCGCTGCCCTTGACGCTTTCCGCATTGGCTCCCCGCCAGAAACTGTCAAAAATGTGGGGCAGTTCTTCCTGAGTTATGGTGGAGCCACTATTCTTCACGGTGATCAGACAGCAGTCCTCCTCCCGTGCAACGGATATGTGGATCCATCTGCCTTTCCATCTATGCTGTCTCCAATTTGCCCCTCCCTACCAGGGTATAGTCCCCGCACAAATTTGCCAAAAAATCGGTTCCTCTCCTCCTGCAAAGGCACTGCCGGATTTCCCTTGGCGAGGGCGTAGGGGACTTCTGACAACTGCTCAAAGGGCTTTAATACTTGGTTGCGCACAAAAAGCAGCATACAAAATACCAATGCTGCAGTCAATCCCAGTATGAGGTTTGCTCCCCGCACAATCTGCCCTTTGCCTTTTGCCGCAGACGCTTCAGAAATATATTCTATTCGATAGAGTTTGCCTTGGATTTCCCTAATGATGTAATCCTGTTCTGTCCGAAAGAAATCCCCTCCATCCCCTTCCATGGGATAGATTCCTGTAATAAAAGGCCACATGCTCCCATCCATATTCCTCCACATCTGCCGCCGCCCGGTCCGCTTCCGCCCGATATTCCCTGTTCCCGTCTTGAGAAAACAGAGAAGCCAGATACAGATTGCAGCCTGCAAAGCACAAGACCGTGCAAAAAACCCGCCACGATTAGCCGGTCAAAATTCTTCATTTTCTATCCTCGTTTCTGCTCTCTAACAGTTTATCACGTTTCTGCTATTTTTTAAAGAGATTTTTTCGCTATCCGAAACGATATCCCACTCCCCATACCTGTCGAAAAATAGAGTCCTTCTTCATCACCTTCCCCTCATTTTCCACTAGGAGGAGCATAAGATCAAACTCTTTCGCCGTCATATCCAGAGGCATATCATCTTTATATAGTGTCTGCTTTTGGTTACTAAAAAGGACTGAAATCCATTGATTTTACTG
>CASGVX010000248.1 GCA_949346185.1 uncultured Lachnospiraceae bacterium | reverse complement strand
GGGAGCAATCCTAACGACGTGGTGGTGGAGTGCAATCAGGTGCTTAAGATTTCTCTGGAAAATAAGGATACCAAGCAGATGAAGGTATCTGTCAGCACCAGCGGAGAGCCAGGGAGCGACTATTCTGTGGGCGAGTGCATTGCAAAGCCCAATGTGATTGAGGTCACCGGCGGGGAGTCTGTTATTGAGCGGATTGACTCTGTGGGCGTCACGGTAAATGTGTCTGGCGCAACGGAAAACTTTAGCCAAAAACTAGTTCCGGAGGCTTATGATAAAAAAGGAAAGAAGATTTCCTCTTCCACGCTGACCTTTAATGTACATGAGGTCAGAGTGCGAGTGAAATTGCTACAGAAAAAGACAGTGCCTGTCAAGGTGGAAATCAAAGGTGAGCCTGCGGAAGGGTACGAATTTGTGGACGTGAGCAGTTCTCCGGAGGAAATCGAGGTGGCAGGAAGCAAGAAACTGCTTCAGGAGATATCCCAGATCGTGCTCCCGGTGGATATCTCAAATCTGACAGATACCTCTGCAGCACTGGAACAGAACATCAATGTGGAGGAACACCTCCGCGGGGGAATTTCCATTCCGGCAGAGGAGGAGAGGAATATTTCCGTGAAGATTTTAATTGAGAAGCAACAGGTCAGAAAATTGCAGATACCTATGTCCCAAATAAAACTGAGCAATATGCTGGAAGGGTATGAGGGAGAATTTGTGGCAGACCAGCCTGACTTGGAAGTAGAGATTCGGGGGAGGGAATCTGTAATCTATGCCCTTTCCAGCATGGCGTTGACAGGTTCTGTAGACTGTGGCGAGCGCAGCGAGGGATCCTATTCCCTTCCGTTGAAATTGAATCTGGGGGATTCCTGCTCGCTGGCTAAAGAAGTATATGTAAGGGTGCGCATCAGCAAGAAGGCGGGGGATGCGTCGGAGGAAACTAGGCCTCCGGCACCAACCCAGACGCCAGAGCCGGAGGCCACCGTCACCCCTGCGCCAAGCGAGGCTGGCTAATCATCCAGCAGTTTCAAGTCAAAGTAGTCTTGGCGGATTTTGCGGCGAAATATGATGGTGCTGGCTAGGCAGCACAGGCAATACGCCAGCAGGCAAAGGGCAGGAACGATTTTCCATATGCCTTCCAGGCTGGAGGAGCGGCTGGCTGCCACTTGCCATGCGGCTAGGCAGATGGTGATGATGCTTCCGCTGCATTTTTCTGCCAGATATCTGGCAGGAGTATAGGAATACTTTTTAGCGCAGAATGGCAGGGCGATTTTCTGGGAGCCGGGTTTTTTCTCTTCCAAAATATTCGTGAATATCCAGGGGAATATGGCGGCCAGTGCAAAAAGGTAGATGGAAGTGGGTCTCATGGGCAGTATTAGGAAAATCAGGCAGACGAGCAGTGCCAGGCGGCCGCAGATCAGCCCGGCACATTTTCCGATATCTGCCCCCTCTTTTCGTATCTGTAAGTTTTGGTTTTTCATAGTATGCATTGCATCCTCCTATCAGTCCGTGCATCGTAATGAATTGTCATCTGTATTTCAGTATAGAGAAAATGACGAGAGAAGTCAAAGGTCTATCGCATGAAGGGGTGAACTGTGGATAGTAACCAAAGTCGTGGTGCAGGAAGCCGTGGTGCAGGAAGTCGTGTTGCAAATGTAAAAATGTAAAAAATCCCCTTTTCTATTCAGAGAAAATAGTATATAATGTAAAACAGTATGTTTAATTACTGCTACTTTGGAAAAAATAGAATGGTAGACGTGCATTTTGAAAGGAGAACAGTTTGATGAATGGTAGTGATATCGGAATTGATCTGGGTACAGCCAATGTGCTTGTATATATAAAGGGAAAAGGGGTTGTTTTGAGGGAGCCATCTGTCGTGGCCTTTGATCGGGATACCAATAAGATTAAGGCTATCGGGGAGGATGCCAGACTGATGCTTGGACGTACGCCGGGCAATATCGTGGCGGTGCGTCCCCTGCGTCAGGGCGTTATCTCTGATTATACCGTGACGGAGAAAATGCTCCGATATTTCATTCAGAAATCCTGTGGCAAATCCCGTTTCAGAAAGCCCCGCATCAGCGTCTGCGTTCCTAGTGGCGTGACGGAGGTGGAGAAGAAAGCGGTGGAGGATGCCACCTATGAAGCGGGCGCCAGGGAGGTGCAGATTATTGAGGAACCCATTGCGGCTGCCATCGGCGCCGGGATTGATATTTCCAGGCCCTGCGGCAATATGATCGTGGATATCGGCGGCGGCACGGCGGATATTGCTGTGATCTCTTTGGGGGGGACGGTTGTCAGCACTTCTATTAAGGTAGCAGGAGATAATTTTGACGAGGCCATTGTCCGCTATATGAGAAAGACTCACAATTTGCTCATCGGCGAGAGGACGGCGGAGGAGATTAAGATTAAGATTGGATCTGCCTATCAGCGGCCGGAATTAGTTGCCATGGATGTGCGAGGGCGCAATCTTGTCACGGGCTTGCCAAAAACTATCACTGTCACATCAGATGAGACGCTGGAGGCGCTGCGGGAGATTACATCCCAGATTGTGGAGGCGGTGCACAGCGTGTTGGAAAAGACGCCGCCGGAGTTGGCGGCAGACGTGGCAGACCGTGGCATCGTGCTGACTGGCGGCGGAAGTCTGCTCCATGGTTTGGAGGAATTGATTGAGGAGAAGACGGGCATCACGACCATGACGGCGGAGGATCCCATGACGGCTGTGGCGGTGGGAACCGGGAAGTTCGTAGAATTTTTGGCTGGCGTTAGGGAAGACGATGGACAATAGGGTTAAGATATCGGAGTTTTTTGTCGATATAACTATAGATATCCTATGGATGGCAATCTAGGAAAAGGATTTCCGCTGATAAGGAAAGGGGAAACAAATGGTCAGAGGATTGTACACGGCGTATACCGGTATGATAAATGAGCAGAAACGGCTGGACATTATATCTAACAATTTGGCAAATTCTGCCACGGTTGGCTATAAGGAGGAGAATGTAACCAGCCAGTCTTTTAAAGACTATCTGGGGATTAAGGTTCGGGACGGATCCAATGAATATATTGACGTGCCGATTGGAACTATGAATCCTGGCGTGAAGATTGGCGAGACGTACATGGATTGGGGCCAGGGTTCTCTCAGGGAGACTGGCAATACATATGACTTGGCGATTCAGGGAGATGGATTTTTCACCTTGCGGGTGACGAACAAGAATGGAGAGAGCACCACCAAGTATACCAGATGCAGTACGTTTAAGTGCACGAGGGACGGCTATATCGTGGATGTGGACGGCAATCACCTGCAGGGGCGGGGAGGGGATATTCAGGTACCCGTGGATGCGAAGGAGATTGCTATTAAGAATGATGGATCAATTTTTGCAGATGGCGTATTAGTGGATACCATTACCCTGACGGATTTCGAGGATTACAATTATCTGGATTTATATGGAGAGAATATGTTCACTGCGGTGGATGGCGCCACGATTAAGGAGAGTTACGCCACCATCGAGCAGGGGTATACGGAACAGTCCAATGTGAATGTCATTTCCGAGATGGTATCAATGATTACCATTACCAGAGCATACGAGGCGGGACAGAAGATGATTCGTACTCAGGATTCTCTGTTGGATGCGGCGGTGAACCAGATTGGCAAGGTATAAAAGGTGCGAAGTTTTTCATAGCACATGGAAAAACCGTGTGCAAGAAAAACTACTATCGCACCTCTGAAGAATTTGCAGAGCAAATTCTTCCTCATATTTTTGCCGTAAGGGACTGTTAAAAAATAACTTTGCATTTTGCGTAAGCTGGAATTTTCATCT
>CASGVX010000247.1 GCA_949346185.1 uncultured Lachnospiraceae bacterium | reverse complement strand
TGCAAGGTTGGAGAAATTGGCCTGCAAGGGAAATTCAGACCTTTTGACACCCTAACCCTATAAGTAAAAAAGGGCATCGGCTGCGCTGGTGCCCTTCAATAAATTCCGGCAGATAAAACCATTTGCTCCTCATCACTAATGAAAAACTTTTTATCTGCTAATATATGACCTTGCATTTTATGACTTTCTCCAGTTCATGAAAGGATTTTTTATTCCAATCTGTTCACCTACCTGTTCACCTAACCAAACGATTTATATATCCCCACGCAATAGGCCAGCAACTCCCCCTCGTCCCGGAACTGATCCTTGTCAATCCAAGTCACCTCCCGCTCCCTGCGAAACCAAGTAAACTGACGCTTAGCAAAGTGCCTCGTCTCCTGCTTAATCCGCTCATAGGCGTGTTCCAGCGTGTCCCGCCCCTCCAGGGCATCGATAATTTCCTTGTAACCCAAGCCCTGCATGGACACCATTTTCCTGTGACATCCCCGGTCAAGAAGATGCTTCACCTCCTCCGTCAAGCCCTGCCGCTCCATGGCATCCACCCGCTCATTGATGCGCTGGTACAGGATTTCCCTAGGCAGACGCAGCACATAGTAGCGGAAATCATAGGGAGACTCCTTCCTCTGCTGGGCCTGATTGTGCTCTGACATCCGCTCCCCGGTCTGTCGATAGTATTCCAGCGCGCGAATCACCCGCTTGACATTATTGGGGTGGATTGCTCGGGCAGAAGCCTCGTCCACTGCCCGCAGACGGTCATGAAGCGCCGCCGCCCCCTCGTCCCTGGCAAGCCTTTCCATCGCCTCCCGGAAAGAGGCATCCGCCTCCGTCTGGGAGAAATCAATGTCATACAGCACGGACTGGATATAAAATCCCGTTCCGCCCACGATGATCGGGACTTTTTCCCGGCGATAAATATCTGCCATGGCCTCTTTGCAATATTTCTGGAAATCTGCCACGTGAAATTCCTCCCAAGGCTCCAAGATATCGATCAGATGGTGGGGAACCCCCTGCATCTGATCCGGGGCAATCTTCGCCGTCCCGATATCCATTCCCCGGTAGACCTGCATGGAATCCGCAGAAATAATCTCTCCGTCCAGGGCTTTCGCAAGCCCGATGGAAAGCCCGGTCTTTCCCACCGCCGTGGGGCCGGTGAGGATAATCAATGGTTTCTTCTCCATCTCTTCTCCGCCTTTCTAAAGGATTCTCTTAAACTTCTTTTCTATCTCCGTTTTTGACATGGAAATCATCGTAGGCCTTCCATGGGGGCAATGATAAGGATTTTCCAAAGTCATCAGCTCCGAGAGAAGTTCCTCCATCTGAGCCGCCGGCAGTTTGTTATTCCCCTTCACCGCCGCCTTGCAGGACATGGATGCCACCTTTTCCAGCAGGATTTCCGGCGTCCTGTTCCTGCCATGCTCCTCTGTCAGCGTGTCAATGACCTCCAAAAGAAGTGCCTGAGTGCCCACCTCTGGCAGATGGGCGGGTACGCCGCTCACTGTGTACTCTCTGCCGCCAAAGGCCTCCAACTGGTATCCCAACTGCTCCAGAATCACCCGATGCTCCTCTACCGCCTGCTGCTGATTCATGGACAGGGATAATACGATGGGGGGATGAAGCAGCTGGGTGGCGGCTTCTTTCTTTGCCAACTCCTTCATAAACCGCTCATAGAGCACCTTTTCGTGGGCAGCGTGCTGATCCACCAGATACATCTTATCCTCGTACTGAAGGATCCAATAGGTAGAAAATACCTGCCCGATTATTTTCAGTTCCTTCCGAGCCTTATCTGATAAAATCCCTTCCTCAAATAGCGTAGACTGCCGGGCATCTCTGGGAATCACTCTGGGAACTTCCTGTTCTCGTATCTCTTGCCGTTCTGTCCTCTGTTCCGGTTCCCCATGTCCCGGAATCATCTGCCGCTCTCTCCCTGATTCCTGAATCTCCTGCTCCGGAATCTCCTGTACTGGCATCCCCGATTCCAAAACCCTCTGCTCTCCCTCCATTGGTGCAGTGCCGTAACCGGAAGTCTCCCGTAAAAGAAGTTCCTGATCCTCCGATATTTCTCTCCCCTCTTTCGGCGGCACATCCCTAGACAGTTCTTCCAGAATCCTTAAATTCTCCTGTCCGCTACCGTGCCGCTCCTCCGCCTTTCGCCGTCGCTTTTCAAAAGGCTCTGCCTTCTGTCCGGAAGAAAATGCTTTTTTGCTCTTCTCCCGCTCCTCTTTGCTCTGGAACGTGACCTCCGGGATAAATTCCCGGTATTTTAACCCCTCAGATACCCCATGGTACACGCTCTGGAAAATCTCCTTCTCGTTATTGAAGCGAATCTCCATCTTCTGAGGATGCACATTGACATCAATATACTGGGGGTCAATGGACAGATGCAATACGGTAAAGGGATAGCGGTGCTGCATGGTATAGGGGGCATAAGCCTCCTCGATGGCTCGCTGGATCACCGGGCTCTTGATATATCTTCCATTGATGAAATAATTCATCATCCCTCGGTTTCCTCTGGAAATCACAGGCTTTCCAATAAATCCCTCGATCTGGCAGAACACCTCCTTCTGATGGATATCAATAAGGTTGGTGGCGATATCCCTGCCATAGATATGATAAATCACATCCTTCAGATTCCCATTTCCCGCCGTAGAAATCTTCGTCTGCTTCTGATTGATGAATCGAAAGGAAATATCTGGATGGGACAGAGCCATCCGCTCCACCAGGCCGCTGATATAGCCGGCCTCCGTCTGAGGAGTCTTTAGAAACTTTAATCTGGCCGGAGTGTTGTAGAAGAGATTTCTCACCAGAAATGTAGTGCCCTCCGGGCATCCCACCCCCTCCAGTTCCCGTTTCCTGCCACCCTCGCACACATACCGCGCGCCCATCAGCGACTCCCTAGTCTTGGTGAGCATCTCCAGCTGGGACACAGAGGCGATGCTGGCCAGAGCCTCCCCCCGGAACCCTAGGCTGGACACAGTGAGCAAATCCGTCACATCCTGAATCTTGCTGGTGGCATGGGGAGTAAAGGCAAGTTCGATATCCTCCTCCTCCATGCCGCTTCCATTGTCAGTAATGCGAATCAGGCTCTTGCCCCCGTCCTGAATTTCCACCGTCACCGCACTGGCCTGAGCATCAATGGCATTCTCAATCAATTCCTTCGCCACTGCCATGGGGCGCTCAATCACTTCCCCTGCAGCAATCTTATTCACCGTATCTTGGCTCAGCATATGTATCTTACTGGACATTCCCCTCACCTCGCTATGAAATATGGATGCAATCGCTCTCCACCTATACTCGCAATTAGGTATCCGTGCGACCGCTTCCCACCTTTTGCTTCGTTATCAATAATCAATGGCACCATTTATACCCGATCCTTTACTTTTGCCTGCATCTTATACAGGATGTTCAGTGCCTCGATGGGCGTGGTATCACTCAAATTCAACTCGTGAAGCTCCACGATAATATCATCCATCTTAATATTGGTATTGCTGGTGTCAAAGAAAGACAGCTGCCCCAGTTCCTCCGACTCAATTTCCCCGGCAGACTTCTTCCGAACCTTCCTCTTTGTCTGCTGCTCTATTCCATATTCATAATCCGGCAGTTCGTACTCCACGTCAATTTCCTTCGCCTTGCCCGCAATGTCATTGTCGCTTAATTGCCTCACGATCTCTCCCGCTCTGGCCAGAACCCCTTCCGGCACCCCGGCCAGCTTCGCCACCTGAATGCCATAGCTCTTATCTGCCCCGCCCTTCACAATCTTTCGCAGGAAGACGATATCATCCCCCTGCTCCTTCACGGCGATGCAGTAGTT
>CASGVX010000246.1 GCA_949346185.1 uncultured Lachnospiraceae bacterium | reverse complement strand
GTAGCGCCGCCTTCCTCCAATTCCCCGCTCTCCGTAATCTCAAATAGCACATTCTTGCTGCTGAAATTCAATTCCCGCATGCAGTCATCAATATCCTTAATCAAATTGCTCTTGCGAATCTGGATGAAAGACAAATTAATATTGATGCGAAATTCCTCATCCTGCTTCTGCCACTCCAAGCACTTCCTCATGGCTGTCTTGATAATCCAGCGGCCTACGGGAATGATCAGGCCGCTATCCTCCAAGAGGGGGATAAATACCGCCGGAGAAACCATCCCCAGCACATCGTCCCGCCAGCGAAGCAGAGCCTCCGCCCCCAATATCTTTCTCTTTTCCACATGGATAATGGGCTGATAGTACAGTTCAAATCCATGAAAGTCATCCTCCACCGCCTTTCGCAGCCTCTCCTGCATGTCCAGCCTTGCCAGAAAAATCTCATGCTGACCGGCATCATATTTCACATAGGTATTCTTTCCATTCACCTTTGCCTGATGCAGCGAGAACTCCGCCTGCTCAATCAACTTCAGAACATTCTCCATCTCCTCAGAATAATAAGCGCTCCCCCCGGAAATCGTAAGGAAATGCTGGTAGCCGCTATCCGAAATATTCGCATCCAGCTTCCGGCGTATCCGCTGGAACATCTCTCTGGCCGGGTCAATCTGCCCAATTTGCTTCTCCTTCATCAAAACCAGCATCTCGTCTCCGCTCATGCGGTAGACAATCCCATCCTTCCCTACGCAATCCCGGATACATTCGCACACCGCCATCAAAACCCGGTCGCCAAAATTTTTTCCATGCTTCTCGTTAATTTCCCGAAAATTATCAATGCCAATCAGCAAAAGGTAATCCATTTCCTCATCAAACTTCTGAATCTTAGTCAAATCAGAACAAAGCTTTACTTCCCGATACAGACCGGTCACATTGTCCACGATATTCTTTCGTCCCAGTTCCGTAATGCGTCCCACAATATAGCGAACCGAATGATCCCTCCCCCTTACCAACTGTCCGTGGCAATTAATCCACACCGTACTGCCATCCTTGCTCAGCCAGCGATACTCCATATTGTGCTCTGTCACGCTTCCATCCCGTATGCCCTGAATATTTTCCACCAGCCCGGCATAATCATCAGGGTGGCAGACTTCCGCCAATCCGGCCGTGGCATCCCGAAACTGACAATTCTCCAATCGAAAGCGGCTCACCGCATTGTCAGAAACAGAATACTCATCCAACTGCAAATCAAAAATAAATAGATAGTCGTCCGTACATTTGCTCAAAAGATTGAGCACCAAATGGAAATGCCCAAACTCCAGCTCTTCTAATGAAATATCCATGCGATCCCCCATTCTAACTCAACCCGCAAACAAACCTTCGGCAAGCAAACCTCCGGTAAACAAACTCCCATTTCCTATCCCCTCTACAGCCGCCTGTGCTCCCGTATCCTGGCAGTCCTGCTATTCTTGTGGGTAGCCTTGCAGTCATACATAATATCATCGGCCTTCTTCATCAGCCCGTCCACATCTTCCAAACTCTTAATCCGGCGATGGATGCATCCGATGCTGACGCCTACCTGATATGGCTTTTTGCTGCGGCGTTCAAACCGCTCCACCCTCTTTTGCAAAATGCTCTCATAGGACTCATAAAAGGCCACATCTTCCTCCTGAACATCTGACAGGATGGCCACCATAAATTCATCCCCGCCAAATCTGGCGCAAACACCCTTTCTCCCCTCCATGGTGCTCCGCAGAAAGTCTGCCACCGCCTTAATGGCGTAATCCCCCTCCGCATGGCCAAAACTATCATTGATGTATTTCAAGCCATCCATATCCACAGAGGCAATAAAAAGACTCATTTCCTTTCCCTGAAGGCCTTTGACAGCCTTTTCCAATTCCCCATAAAACCCACGGCGGTTATATAATTCCGTCAGATTATCCGTAATAAACATTCTGTGCAGCTGGGATTGCTTTTTGATTGTCCCCAGCATCTGGTTCAACGCCAGCACAAACTCATAAAATGCCCCCACATCTTCTGCGCAATCAGCGTATGGCACTACCATATATCCATACTGCTCCTCCTGCTGGTGAATGGGCACCATCAGCAGCTGGCCCTTCTTCTCCTGCATTTCCTCTATCATTTGCCGCTCCCTCTCTCTGGAAACCTCCGTCAAAGGCGCATCATAGTCTCCGTGACGTATTTCAGACATGAGAAGCATAGAGTCGCCGTCAAAACCCTTATGGGGAATATCCGTCTCATGATAATACGCCGGATTTAAAAATAGCAATAGGGAATTGACGCCTATAAAATGCTGATAGGATTTCAAATTTTTTGCCAGGTTGAGGGCAGAATATCCATCCGTCAGAGTTGACATCATAAAGAACAAGTCATTGGACTGACTCTGTATCAAAGCCGCCTTTCCGTACAATTCCATCATCTGCTCATTGGTATTGTGCTCCTGAACGGGATTGCATCCGCAGGACTCTGAAAAGACGGTCTGAAAAGGAATCATAATTTCTCCGGGCTCCATCTCCGGCTCCTCCACGCATCTGTCCACCATCTTCATCAGTTCCTTTCCGATCAGAGACATATCATCCCTGGCAGTGGTCAGATTCGGAGCGCAATATAACACCAGCCCCAGACCGTCAAAACCTGTGAGCAGCACATCTTCCGGTACGCAGATTCCATGATTCATCAGCACGTTGCACACGGTGAGCGCCATCATGTCATTGGCACAGATGATTGCCTCCGGCATCTCCTGCACCCCCATCTGCCACTTAGTAACCCATTTCTCACATGCCAGCCTGGCAGGAATCTCCCAGAACTGTCCATATGCCATGCGCTTCTCATCAAAGGGAATCTGGTTCTCTGCCAGCACCTTCTTATAGATATTGATTCTGGCATCAGAGAAATCATTATTCTCAAATCCCGCCATAAAGTTAATTCTCCGGCATCCATGATGTTCCACAATATGCCTGACAATCCTCTCAAAGGCCTCCTCATAATCAAAGAGGACATTGTGGCATCCCTCCAGGCAACGATCCACAGAAATAACAGGAACATTATGCTCCCGAGCACTTTCTGCCAGTTTTCCGGATACTTCCACATTGTCTATGGATTCCGTAAAAACCACCAGAACAGAAAGGCGTTCCCACGGAATCTGCTGAAATAACTGGATTTCCCCCTCCAAAAAACTGTTCATATAGTCCAGTTTCTTAAACACATTGTATACCACTACTGCGCGATTCTGTTGTTTTGCCTTGCTGCACAAAGCCTTTACAAAGCGACCGGGATGGTCTCTGTCCAACCCGGCAACACATACGCCAATGATTTTCTTCTCCTGCTCCAATGTCCATTCTCCTATCCCAAAAAATACAAGTACAACGAATATCATACCATATTTTACAATATTTTTCTATCAATTTTGTCAATTAATATCGTAATTATGAATTTTTTTTGTGCAACTTTTCCATATCCTCCTGCCGCCCATGACCACAGCAACCACGCTCAGGAGAACCATGCCAATCAGAACGACTCCCGCATACGCCCCCGCCCCCGTCAAGATATAAGATAGGGCATAGGAGGTGGCATTAAATATCATATGAGAAAAGATCGAAGACAGAATGCTGCCCGTCATCTGCCGAATCATTCCAAGCAAGACGCCCAAGAGGAAGGCGTATACCCCCTGTATCACATTCATGTGATACACGCCAAAAAGCACTGCCTGAAGGATATTGGCAGCCCAGAAGGAAAAGACCAGATAAAATCTATCAAAGAGAGCTCCCCGGAAAATCAATTCCTCCGATATGGGTCCGATAGTCACCACATAG
>CASGVX010000245.1 GCA_949346185.1 uncultured Lachnospiraceae bacterium | reverse complement strand
CGCTTCCGGCAGCCATTCTGTGTCCAATTCTATGATTTCATCCAGATGGCCTTTTTCCCATATCATCTGCCTGCCGCCCCCTCCGAATGTGCCGCCGCTGAACAGATCCCAGACCGATTCCAGCCCTCTTTTCGCTGTCTCGTAAGGGCGGGAGGTTGCCAGATAGATGGCGCTATGTTTTGCCAGATGGCGCAGTTTTCTTGCGGTTATATCGGGAATGTTTGCCTGACCTTGGGGGATTAGCGTCCCATCCACGTCAAAGAATGCGGCTTTGGGATAGGCTGGGATGCGAAATGCCGGGTAGGGCTGGAAAAATAAGAGGGCATCCTCTGTCCGGTTGCAGTATGCCAGATAGCATCCGCATTCTTTTCTGGTGCAGATGGCGGCCTTTCTGGGAGGTTGCCCTCCCTCTCCTTCGCTGTCTGGGGAATAGAAATTGCCCAGAGTGCCAGGGCATACATTGCATGGGCGCATGGTTCCATCAGCCTCCACAAAACGATTGCCATGGCAGGCTGTCTCATCTGCCCTGTGGTGCGTGAGTTCCATCTCGAAATAGGGATCGATTTCCAGAAATGCTTCAATTTCCGATGGAGTATATCGCCTGTTCAGGCCATCCATTTTGTTAATCCAGAGATAGACGGCAGAGGGAAGCGCCTCCCGCAGGCGAAGGATATCTTTTTGGCTGGCGGGGTTTCCCACGGCTCCCACGCAATAGGAGACATGCCATCGTGTCAAAAGTTCGCACTGGGACACAAATCGATCCAAGGTGGTCATTTCCGGGTGAAAGGTTCCCCACAGGCGCAGTTTGTCCAGTTTCCCGCCTTGCTCTTGGTAGAGGGAGAGCATTTGCTCCAAGGGAAAACTGAGATTGCTCTGGGCTCCCACTGCATCCAGTCTGGGGTTTCGGCTCAGTGATGCCAGCCCTTCCCAGTAGTAGGAATGGATGAGCGCTTCCCCATAGGGTATGATCTGGAGTGCGCCGCCAAAAGATTCTTGTGCGTTCATATGCTCCACGAATCGTAACCAGGCTGCCTTGTCCTTTTGCAGTTCTCTGGGACTTCCCTTCTTTTTGGAAAAGGGGCAGTAGCTGCAGGAATAGTTGCAGGATTTCAGGCTTCCCCGATAATACCACTGTCTTTTCATTTTGACTCTGATTTCCCTTTCTTCAAGATTTCCTGAATGTGTTACTGCAGCTTCGGTCCCAGATAATCAGATAGGGCAAAGCCGTTCTCCGTCATGCCTACAAATTCTTTCCCAAGGGACACATAGCCGGAGGCCGCCCATTCCTCAAGAATCGGGAAATCCTCCTCGGGCTTGCCTCCAAAATGCTCTCGGTATTCCAAGCGATGAATGCCCCTGCCAAAGAGGAGGTGGCGAATTACGTACCGCCGTTTCATCTCCTCTTGGGACAGGAGATATCCATGGGATATCCGGAGATAATCCTCCTGCTCCATATATGTTGTCAAGATATTCCGGCAGTGTTCCTGCCTGACGGCATAGGGGGCGCAAAAATGCAGGTTGCCCAGATAGCTTCTCCCGCCGCAGCCCACTGACAGGGTGCTGCCAAAGCCGCAGGATGTATAGTGGTAGTTCCTATGTCCTCCTTTGACAAATCGTCGCATAGAGTATGGCTGGTATCCCTCCCCTTGCAAAAAGTCTCTGGCGCATTGGTACAGAGAGAAGGCGGTGGGGGAGGGGGATGCTCCCTGGCGGGAGAGGAAGGTTTCGGGCTTGATATACAGGGGATATACAAACAATTCCTCCGGCTGGTAGGACAATGCCTGTCTCAGGGAGTCCGTCAGACTGTCTGCCGTCTGTCCGGGGATTCCGTAGATGATATCGATATTCATGCAGGCAAATTCATTTTCCCGAATGGCGGCCAATGCCATATGCGCTGTCTCTGCCCTGTGAAGACGGTGCAGCGTCAGGAGTTCCTCTTCTTGGAAACTCTGAACGCCGATGCTTATTCGGGTCACGCCCTCCTCCTTTAGCAGGGAGAGCTTGTTCCGGGTGGTCTGGTTCGGGGAAGTCTCCACTGCGATGGAATGTCCCTGAGACTGAAAGCCGAGGACTTCTTTTGCCAGAGAAAAGACCCTGCTCAGTTGAGATTCTGGCAGCAGCAGGGGCGTTCCCCCTCCCAGAGTGAGATCTGAAAATGTTGTCTGCAAGGGCAGAATGCCTGCGATTTGCTCTGCGTGGCGTTCCAGGGCATCTATATAGTCCGCCATTCTCCTTTCGGAACTTCCGGCTTCTGAAAAGAGATTGCAGTAGCCGCACTTGTACTGGCAGAAGGGAATGTGAAAATAAAGGCTGCTTTCCTTTCCTGCCAGCCTGTGGATATAATCTTTTAGATGAATGTCCTCCAGAGGGCCATATGCCGTCTTGTGGGGATAACTGTACATGTATTGCTGATAGGGGTATTCCATCTGCGTGCCGTGCCTCCTGTGTGTAATATTTGGATATTTGTCTTGCCTATAGAAAAAAATGCATATATGGCACGGTATTTACCATGGGATGATTGATTCCGTGATACCATGCGCCATCCTCGCCATAGCATGTTCCATGGTCAGAGCAGCAGATAACAAAAGTCTCTCCCCTTGCGGCAAAGGCGGCAAACAGGCGAGCCAGCTGCGCGTCCACGTAGCGGAGTGCGGCGGCGTGGGCTTCCCTGCTGTCTTTTTTCTCTCCCGAGAGATAGAAATAATTGGGATAATGCAGCGCACAAATATTCAAGTACATCATGATATGCTTTTCTGCGGAAATCTGTCTTAATTTCCTCACGGCGAAATCAACCTGATTGCCGGCGGATTCCTTTGCCTTGCAGCCGAAGGATGGATTCCAGTAGCTGTGCTGAAAGTAGGAGGGAAGAACCTTTCCCACATCCGTTCTCTTATCGAAAAAACTCACCCCGCCAATGCAGTAAGTCTCGTATCCCTCTCTGGCCAGCCCTTCGATCCAGTTGGATCCCTGAAAAGTGAAAGCCCCCTTCGGCGCCTTCCGCCCCATGCCAATGTCCTCAGAAAAAAATAGTTTCTCTCGATTCTTCATATTAAGGATGCCCTCGTCCACCGGAAAGAAGCCGGCAAACATGGCTTGGTGGGAGGGATAGGTAAAATTGCCGGGCGCCTGGCATTTTCGCCATGTCCCATAGCGGTTCAGCACCGGCGTTCCATTGCTTTGCTGTTCCTCCCATGCCACATCGTAGCGCAGGCAGTCGATGCACACGAAGAGAATATCTGTCCTTCCTACAATCTCGTTCATGTCTATGCTATCCATTGGCGTATCCCTCCTGTTGTTGTCGTCAGCGGCTATTGCATCCATTCATCCCCTCTGGGATCATCCCATCATCTATGCCATGGCAGTCTTGGCTATCCTTTGAGGAAATGTCTGGCCTGTTCTCTATAAATCCGATTCTCTCCGTAGATATCTTGGTAAATCAGATCTCCCTGCCCGTTCATCTCGATGATTCGGGGACGCAGTGTCCCCTGCTCCAGCAGGATGTCCACTCCTGCCATGGATAGTCCGGGAAAGGCAGAGCATGCCTGAGCGCAAATGTTTCCTATCTCATCCAGAATAGGGGGAGTTAGCCCCAGAGATGCCACCGGGAGTGCCTGATTGTTCAGATGCAGGTTCGTGATGGGTCCGGCAGACTGCCTTGCCACCATAAAGGCGATATGCCCAAACTGGAAAACCACCCGCAAATCATAACTCTTTCCATGAAAATTTGCCTTGGGGTGCCACCGTTCCACCACGCAGCCCAGGGCAAGAAGCCTGTTAAGCAGATGTGAGATTTCTCCGGGGTTTTCTGTGCGGGATCACTTCTTCG
>CASGVX010000244.1 GCA_949346185.1 uncultured Lachnospiraceae bacterium | reverse complement strand
GGATTGTCGTAATACCAAGCCCTATCTGGAAAAGATTGGGGTGCCCTGCCCCAAGTGTGGCGCTGACGTGGTGGGGAGAAAGACCAAAAAGGGAAGAAGATATTTTGGATGCATTGCCTATCCGGACTGCGATTTCATGTCTTGGCAGAAGCCGTCTAGCCAGAAGTGCCCCCAGTGTGGCGGAGCGATGGTGGAGAAGGGGAGCAAGCTGGTGTGCATGGATGAACAGTGCGGGTACGTGGAAAGTCTGAAAAAGGCCAAGGAGAATTGATGCTCTGGGGCAGCGTGAGGAAGAGATGAGTATAGAATTGCTGGATAAGACGAGAAGAATCAACCGCCTGCTCAATGACGGGGATTCTGACAAGATAGATTTCACAGACTTTTGCAGGGAATTGTCCTATGTACTGTCTGTCAATGTACTGCTTTTCAGTTCCCGGGGAAAAATACTGGGGAAGAGGGAGAAGAGTGACATCGCCGTGATCTCTCAATTCCGGGAGAAGAAGCGGGGCGAATATGTGGAACGGGTGTTCCATGACCGATTCTTAAGTATTCTGTCCACCAAGGAAAACGTGAATCTGATGACCTTGGGGTTTTCTCAGGAGGACAGCGAGGGGATTCAGGGAATGATTGCTCCCATATCCATGGCAGGGATTCGCTTGGGAACGCTCTTTGTGTATAGGGAGAAGGAGCCCTTTTCCATCGACGACATCATCCTGACGGAGTATGGCACCACCGTGGTGGGGCTTGCCATGCAGAGGGCGGAGTCGGAAGAGGTTTCCGAGGAAGAACATCGGAAGAAGGACGTGATGGCAGTGCTCGGCACCCTGTCCAGGCTGGAAAGCAGGGCGGTAGTGGCCGTGCTGGAAGAGATGGGGGACAGGAGAGAGGGGATCTTGGTGGCAAGCCGGCTGGCTGACAGCGTGGGGATTACCAGGTCTGTCATTGTCAATGCCCTGAAAAAGTGTGAGAGTGCCGGGGTGATTCAGACAAAGTCTTCGGGCATGAAGGGCACGACCATTCAGATTTTAAATGATTTGTTCTGTTATGATTTCATTGTGAGGCATGTGTAGAGGCAATGCCTCCATTTGCTGCTGTTTTCTTCCATAGGAAAGTTATCGCCAAAACATAGCAGCACGCCAGCCCGGATATTCTTTCTGGGCGAGGGGGGCGGACTTGCCGAAAATACGGCTCTTCCAGAAATATGCAGTGAATATTTTATAATTTTTTTGTAAATTCACTTGTAATTTATCTGTTTTGCTCTATAATTATATATGTGTGATTAGGTATATTATCTTGAAAACTGTATAGGGGCATTTATGTTTACGACTGTTCTTTATACTCGAAAGGAGTTTTTATATGACAGGTTCAGGAGCATTTAATTATATCAATGTGCTGGAAAAGGCGTGCGATGCCAGTTGGACGAGAAATTCCGTGCTTTCCAACAATATTGCCAATGTGGACACCCCTGGCTACAAGAGAAAGGATGTTCAGTTTGAGGAGTATCTGCGGAATGAGGTAGGGTATACCAATTCCTTGGATGACGAGGTGGCGAATGCGGATTTGGATGCGCTGATGACCACCACCTACACGGAGTATGAGGGCATGGACTACCGAATTGATGGAAATAATGTGGATATTGATACGGAGAGCGCAGAACTTGCGAAGAACCAGATTAAGTATTATACCATGCTGGATTCTGTATCTCAGGAGTTTAATCGGCTAAAGATGGTGACCAAGGGGAATAGCTAATTGGCGGTTGCTGACAGCGGCGCAGCTGCGAATAACGGCAATGGACTTAGTATTTGATGTCGTGCGAGGGATTGCAAATAATATTGAGGCAGGGATGCTGATACATAGAATGGAGGAATAGTATGGGAGGAGTTTTTTCGGGCATGGATATCAGTTCTTCGGGCATGACGGCTCAGAAGACCAGACTGGATATCATTGCTGAGAATATTGCAAATGTAAACAGTACCAGGGATGCGGATGGGAATGTCTACAAGAGGAAGTCTGTGATTTTTCAGGAGAAGAATTACGCTACGTTCCAAGAAACTTTGATGGGCACGGCGGGAGCCGTGGGCAAGGGCGTGAAGATTACGGATGTCATAGAGGACAGCGAGACGGCGTGTCGGATGGTGTATGATCCCACCCATCCGGATGCGGACGAGGATGGCTATGTCATGTATCCGAATGTGAATACCGTCACGGAGATGACGGATATGATTGATGCCAGCCGTTCGTATGAGGCGAATGTGACCGCCTTCAATGCATCTAAGAATATGCAGCTGAAGGCGCTGGAGATTGGCAAATAATAAGTGCGAAGTTTTGCTAGGCTCGAAAACACCTCGCCATGCAAAGCTACAATCGCACCTAAGAAGAACGCAAAATCAGCGTTCTTCACATAGTTTGTCTGTGCCGGCGAAGCCGGCATGTCTGGTGATGTGAAGAAAGATAGAAATTTGGAAAGGCATGGTTGAATAATATGGAAATTTCATCATTGTTTGATTTGGATTTGAGCACGGCATTTCAGGCTCCAAAGATTTCGTCGCCGCTGGTGTCGGAGTCGGATTCTCTATTAGTGGAGGACAAGGCGGAGAAGTCTGCCTTTTCCAATGTGTTTGACTCTGCGGTGAATCTGGTCAAGCAGACCAACGATTACAGCAATGCGGCAGAGGAAGAGGAGATTAAGTTTGCTCTGGGAGAGACGGACAGCATTCATGATGTTCAGATTGCGCAGCAGAAGGCTAATGTGGCATTGCAGTATACTGTGGCCGTGAGGGATGCTTTCTTGCAGGGCTATCGGGAAATCATGAACTTGCAGTTCTAAAAATGAAAATAGACAATAGGGGAGTAGTATGATATGCAAGAGAGAATAAAAGAAATTCCCACAAGACTTGTGGAGTTCTGGAAGAAATATTCCAGCAAACAGAAGACGATTATTATCGCTGTCATCTGCGTGGTGCTTTTCGCAATCGGTCTGACTGCCTACTTTGTGTCAAGGCCGACGTGGGTGCAGTTCCAGCGCTTTGAGAATCTGGATGATGCAAATAAGATGACCAGCGCCCTGACGGAACAGGGGATTTCCTATAAGGCATCGGATGATGGCATGACGGTTTATGTACATAAGGGAGATATGACCAATGCCCTCTATACCATGAGCGATAATGGTCTGGCGGACAAGGGCTACACGTGGGATGCGGCTTTTGACAATTCCATGTCCACCACGGAGAGCGAGAAGAGCCAGAAGAGAGTTCTGGCTTTGCAGAGTTCCATTCAGAAAAGTTTGAGGGAATATTCATTCATTGATGATGCCACGGTGTTTATCGACATGCCGGACTCTAATTACAGCGTTTTGGACGAGGCGGACGACACTTCGATTACTGCCCGGATTTCTGTCAGCGATTCCAAGAAGAACGAACTGACGGAGGAGACTTCCGTGGCTCTTGCCAGCTGGCTGGCCAATGCAGTGGGGACAGAGACGAAGAATGTCATTATCAATGATTCTGACGGAAAGAGCGTCTACAATGGCGCCACGGCAGATGCTTTGGGAGGGAGCATTACTGGCGGCGTGACGGAGTATTGTGAGAAGCTCCGCAAGACTATTGCTGACAATGTTAATTCCCTTCTTTTGAAGAGCGGCTACGATGAAACCCAGGTGGGAACCCCGGGCATTCGCTTTGACATGAGCAAGGCAGAGACTTTGTCTAAGACCTACTCTGTGGCGGAGGGAAGGGAGTATGGATATCCCACCAATTTCTATAGCTATAAGTCCGAGGGAGGCACAGGTTCCGGCGGGGAGCCGGGAACGGCTTCCAATGATGATGATAC